>JAGYNF010000052.1 GCA_018400215.1 Cyanobium sp. M55B138
AGTTCAAGTCTCGCCATCCGCATTTCACCTTTGGTCTGCGTCGCCGATCGTCGAACCTTTCCCGACCTGCGATCCATCCAGTTCTGATCAGCTCCCCCAGCCCTCCAGATCCGTCGAGCCGACCAGGTCGGTTTGCGATTGTCTTGGTGAGCAATGGCCCCGGTGAATTGAGCACCTGGGTGCGGCCGGTGGCCCTGCGCCTGCATCGCCTGCTGCAGCTTCAGCCCCAGGTGCCCGGGGCAGCCGGCAGCCTGCGCCTGGTGCTGGTGCCCTGCCCCAATGGCACCGGCCAGGAGCATCGCGCCGCCGCTGGCTGGGACCAGTTTGAGCGCATCACGCCAGCGGCCCGTTTTTGGCCGCTGTTGCTGTGCCCAGGCCGCTTTGGTTCCTGGCCGCGCCATGGCGTGGTGGTGTTCCTCGGTGGCGACCAGTTCTGGACGGTGCTGCTCTCAGCTCGGCTGGGCTACCGCCACCTCACCTACGCGGAGTGGGTGGCGCGCTGGCCCCGCTGGAATGACCGCATCGCCGCCATGGGGCCCCGCGCTGCGGGCCTGCTGGCTCCCCGCTGGCGCCGGCGTTGCACGGTGGTGGGCGATCTGATGGCCGATCTCTCGGAACTGGCGCGCCGCGAAACGCCGTTGCCGCCGGGCCAGTGGCTGGCGATCATGCCCGGCTCGAAGCCCGCCAAGCTCCGGGTGGGGATGCCCTTCATGCTGGAGGTGGCCGACCAGCTGGCCCGCCGCTGCCCCTCGCTGCGCTTTCTGCTGCCGCTGGCCCCCACCGTGGCGGTGGCCGACCTGCTGAGCCAGGCGGGCCCGGCCAATCCGATTGCCCGCTCCTATGGCGCCGGCGAACCCCTGCTGGTGGCCAGTGCGGTGCTGCAGGCCGATGGCCTGGCCCTGGTCACCTCCGCAGGCACCCGCATCGAGCTGGTGCAGGACAGCCCGGCCCACGGCCCCCTGAGCCAATGCGCCATGGCCCTCACCACCGTGGGGGCGAACACCGCTGAGCTCGGTGCGCTGGCGGTGCCGATGCTGGTGCTGGTGCCAACCCAGCATCTGGAGGTGATGCAGGCCTGGGATGGTCTGCTGGGACTGCTGGGTCGGATGCCCCTGTTGCGGCGAGGCTTCGGCGTGCTGCTCACGGTCTGGCGCCTGCGCCACCGGGGCTGGTTGGCGTTCCCCAACATCGCCGCTGGCCGCCAGGTGGTGCCGGAGCGGGTGGGGAAGGTCAGCCCGGCCCAGATCGCCGCCGAACTGCAGCAGTGGTTGGCCGATCCGCAGCGGCTGGCGGCCATGGCCCAGGAGTTGCGGCAGCTGCGCGGGCCGCCGGGGGCGGTGGCTGCCCTGGCGGACCTGGTGTGCCAGCTGTTGCCCCCTGATCAGCGGCCCCCGGCACGCCCTTCCTAGGATCAATTTCCCTGTTGTCCGGGTCGATGTCGGAGTTCCAGCCCCCAGCGGCAGCCCCAGCCCCAGCCCCCACCCCGGCCTGTGGCCTGGACAGTGGCCTGAGCCGCGACACCCGCGAGGAGATCTGGCGCGAGCGCCTCACCCCTGACCAGTTCCGCATCACCCGCCAGGGCGGGACCGAGCGGGCCTTCAGTGGTGCCTACTGGAACCACAAGGCCCCCGGCATCTATCACTGCGTCTGCTGCGATGCGCCGCTGTACAGCAGTGCCACCAAGTTTGATTCGGGCACCGGCTGGCCCAGCTTCTGGGACGGCGTCGATCCCACCGCGATCACCACCCTCGTGGATCGCAGCCACGGCATGGTGCGCACCGAGATGCGCTGCGCCAACTGCGATGCCCATCTGGGCCATGTGTTCGAGGATGGCCCCGCCCCCAGCGGTCAGCGCCACTGCGTCAATTCCGCCTCACTGCAGTTCAAGCCGCGCTGAGGCTGGCCTCACCAGGGATCGTCCAGATCCTCCGCCTCCACATCCAGCGGCTCCCGGCTCGGTGGGCCGGGGGGGCGGCGACGCATGTCCAGGTCACGCACGGGACGGCGCGCTGGCGCCGGGGCGGCGGGCCGCTCAGGGGGCATGGCCTCTGTGTCTTCGCCATAGCGCCGGCTGACGGGGCGGCTGAAGCGCTCCTGCCGGTCATCGCTGTCCTCCTCGTCGAGGTAGCGCCGCTGGCGCAGGGGTTCCCGCTCGCGGCGCTCCTCCACCTCCACGTAGTCGTAGGCCTCCTCGGTTTCCAGCGCCCGGCTGGTGGCCGGTTGGATGCGGCGCTGCTCCTGCACCGAGGGCACGCCGGCGGCCAGCTGGTTCTCGACCGGCACCATGCCGCTGCGGTAGCGATCCCGCTCTTCCTGCTCCCAGCTCGGGCCGCCGATCCCCAGTTTTTCCAGCAGGCCCGTGCCCAGTTGCTTGAGCTTGTCCTCGGCGCCCTCGTACACGATGATCCGATCGCTGCCACTGCTCACGATTTCCTCCACCGGCAGCTCCCAGGTGCTGAGCACGCCCTCGCCCAGCAGGGGAATACCCAGGGCACCCAGCACCAGGGTGGTGAGTTCGCCGGTTTCGATGTCGAAACTGAAGCCGAGCACCTTGCCCAGCTGTTCCCCGGACTCGCTCACCACCTGGCAGTTGATCACCTTGCTGTAGCGATCGGGGTTGAAGCCTTCGGCCAGGGAGTCGGCGGAATCCACCAGGATCACATCGCCCACCTGGCGGATGCGGTCGAGCGGCATCCAGCGGGGCAGGCCCGGCAGGAAGCGGGTGAGGGGGTTGTCGCGCAGACCCAGGGCCACCACCTCGCGGCGATCGATATCCACCACCACCTCGCCCACCACGCCCATGCGGCGGCCGCTGTCGCGGGTGATCACCTGGGTGCCCATCAGCTCCGATCGCAGCCAGAGCCGGTCGCTGGGTGGTTCACCGCCCAGGTCGCTGGGCCGTGCGTTGCGGTCGCTGCCGGGCGAAATGCTGCTCATGGTTGCATTCTCTCCCAGAGCCTCTGGTTATGCGGCCGGCGGTAAACCCACCACCTGGGTGTGGGCGCCGCGGGCCTGGGTCACGCCAATGGTGCGGCGGGCGGCGGCGATCATCGGTCGTCGATGACTCACCACCAGAAACTGGGCTTCCTCGGCCTGGCGGGCGATCAGCGCAGCCAGCCGTTCCACGTTCACCCCGTCGAGGAAGCTGTCCACCTCATCGAGGGCGTAGAAGGGCGAGGGGCGGAAGCGCTGCAGGGCAAACAGGAAGCTCAGGGCGGTGAGGGATTTCTCGCCGCCACTCATGGCATTGAGGCGGCGCACGGCCTTGCCCTTGGGATGGGCGACCAGGGTGAGGCCGCCCTCCAGGGGCGCCTCGGGGTTCTCCAGCTGCAGGTGGCCCTCGCCATCGGAGAGGTCGGCGAAGATCGTGCGGAAGTGGCCATCCACGGCGGTGAACGCCTCCAGAAAGGCTTCCTGCCGCAGGGTGGCCACCGTTTCGATCCGCAGCAGCAGCTCCTCCCGTTCCTTGGCCAGAACATCGAGGCGGTCGTCCAGATCGGCCAGGCGGGCCTCCAGTTGTTCCAGCTCCTCGAGGGCCAGCATGTTCACGGGCTCGAGGGCCTCCATCCGGGCCTGCAGGCTGTGCAGTTGGGCCTGCAGTGCGTCCAGACCTTGGCTGCGCACCTCCGCAGGCACCTCCGGCAGGGGTTGGGGGAGGGCCCGTTGCAGTTGCTCCAGCCGCTGCTGCTCGCTGCGCCGCTGGGCGGCCAGGGCCTGGAGTTCCTCCCCCAGGCGCTGCAGGTCCCACTGCATCGTTTGGAGCGCCTGGCGCTGGGCGGCCACCTGGGCTTCGGCGGCATCGCGGGCGCGGCGCCGCGCGCCGAATTGGGCCTGCAGCTCGCTCTGGCGTGCTTCCAGGGCCTGGCGTTGCCCCTGGTCGGCCTGCTGCTGTTGTTTCCACTGCTCCCGCTCGCCCACCAACGTCTGAACCGCCGCCACGAGGCGTTGTTCATCGCCGCCCAGGGCCTGGAGTTGGCTCTGCAGCCGCTCGTCGGCCAGGGACCGCTCCCGCCGCTCGGCCAGCAGTTGGTCACGCCGCAGCCGGGCCTCCGCCAGGGTGCGATCGGCGCCCTCCAGCTCCTGCTGCAGGTCCCGCCAGCGGGCCGCATCGGTGGAGGCCTCCTGGCCGGCATCGGCCTGTTGCAGGGCGCTCAGCTGGCCCTGCAGGGGCGTGAGTTCCGCCTCCAGCTCCAGCAGCCGCTGCCGCTCGCTCTCCAGGCCCTGAACCAGCTGCTGCAGCCGTGCGTCCTGTTGCTGGCGCCGCTGGCGCAGCGGTTCGAGACCGCGCAGGGCGGTGCTGTGTTCCGCCTCCAGGGCGGCCTGGCGCCGTTGTGACTGGTCGAGCTGGGGACGCAACTGGTCCAGCTGCTGGCCCAGCTCGGCCTCGCGCCGCCGGCAGGCCACCAGGCTGTCCCCCAGCTCCAGCAGGCGCCTCCGCAGGGGTTCGGCCTCATCACGCTCGCTGCTGCGGCCAAAGCTGAGTTGGCTGCCCCGCTGTTGGAGGCTGCCGCCGGTCATGGCGCCGCTCTTCTCGAGCAGCTCGCCATCGAGGGTCACGGCCCGGCAGCGGCCCAGTTCGCGGCGGGCGCTGCCCAGGTCGCTGAACACCAGCGTGTCGCCGAAGACGTAGCGGAACACCTCGGCGTAAACCGGTTCGTGGTGGATCAGCTCCACGGCCCGGCCCACCAGGCCGCTGGCCCCAGCCCGCTGCAGTGCGGCACTCCCGCCTCCCCCACTGCTTCCCCCACTGCCTCCCGCGCTGCGGATCTTGTTGAGGGGCAGGAAGGTGAGCCGCCCGGCTCGGCGGCTCTTGAGCAGGTCGATGGCCCGGGCGGCGATGCGGTCGTCATCGACCACCACCTGGCCCAGGCGCCCGCCCGCCGCCACCTCCAGGGCCACCCGATGGGGTTCCTCCACCTCGCCCAGCTGGGCCACCGGGCCGTGGATGCCCTCCAGCCCGGCTTCCAGCAGCACCCGCAGGGCGCCGGTGCCGCGGCTCTCCTGCAGGGTGTCGCGGCGGCTGTCGAGCCGGGCAATCTCGCGCTCCAGCTGGGCCTGTTCCTGCTCCAGGCGGGAGCGGGTGCGCTGCTGCAGGGCCAGGTCTTCGGCCAGGGCCTGGGCCTGGCCCTGCAACAGCTGCAGTTGCTCGGCCAGGCCCAGGCGTTCCCGTTCGGTGGCATCCAGCAGGGCCAGGGCCTCCTGGTCGCTGCTGCCGTCGCGCTGCTGCTCACCGCGCAATTCCGCCAGCCGCTCCTCGCCCTGGCGCAGCCGTTCCCCCCGCTGCTGCCGCTCCGCCTCCAGGGGGGCGATGGCGGCACCGAGGCGATTGCGCTCCTGGCTGCGGCGCTGTTGCTCCTCCAGCCAGCTGCCGGAGCGCCCGGCCACATCGCCCAGCCGTCGCCGCGACAACTCCACCGCCGCCTCCGCGCTGCGGCAGGTCTGCTCGGCCCCGTCCAGGTCGGCCGGATCCATTGCTTGCTGCTCCTGCTGCTGCTGGCGCAGGGCCGCCTGGCTGTGGGCCAGCTCCTGGCGCTGGCGTTGCAGGGCTTCAGCCCGCTGCTGGTGTTGATCGGCCTGCCGGGCCAGCTCCCGGGCCCTGGCTTCCAGGCCGGCCAGTTCGGCCTGCACCGCCAGCAGCTGGTCCTCGCCGAGGGCTTTCACCTCCGCCTGCAGCGCCTCGAGCGCCGTGATCTCAGCGGCCAATTGGGTTTCGGCCCCTGCCGCGGCGACCCGGTCGGCCTCCTGTTGGCGGTTCAGGGCCTGTTGGCGCCGCTCCAGGTCGGCCAGGCCCGCCTCGGCGGCCTCGTAGGCCAGCACCTGCTCCTGCAGCCGGCCGGTGTGGAGCCGCTGGCGCAGGTCCTGGTAGGTGCGGGCCTTGGCGCAGTCGCGCTCCAGTTTGGCCCGGGTGGCCAGCAGTTCCTGCTGCACGATGGCGCAGCGCTCCTGCCGCTCCTGCACCTCATCGAGCTTGCCGCGGGACTGCTCGATGCGGGAATCAAACAGGGCCACACCGGCCAGTTCATCGATGATGCCGCGCCGATCGCGGGCCCCCATCGACACGATGCGGGTCACGTCACCCTGCATCACCACGTTGCTGCCCTCGGGATCGACCCGCAGGCGCCGCAGCTGGGTTTGCAGCTGTTGCAGGTTGCAGGGCACGCCATCGGCACTGAAGCTGCTGGCATAGGTGCCACCCGGTGCCACCCGCAGCCGCCGGCTCACGGTCCATTCGTGCTGGCCGGGCCTGATCCAGGGGCCCTCTTCGGGGGGCTCCAGGCCGGCTTCGGCCGCATCGGGCTGCCATTCGCGCAGGTCGAACCGCACGCTCACCACCGTTTCGGCCGCCTTGCCGGCCCGCAGCATGGCGCTGTTGATCAGGTCGGGCAGGCGTTCGGCCCGCATGCCGCGGCTGTTGGCCAGGCCCAGGCAGAAGAGCACGGCATCGAGGATGTTGCTCTTGCCCGAGCCGTTGGGGCCGGTGACGACCGTGAAGCCCTGCTCCAGCGGGACCGCCATCGATCCGCCAAAGGACTTGAACTGATGCAGCTCGACCTGATTGATGTGAACCAACAGGCCCGTGCGCCGAGCTACCGAAATCTAGCGGAGGCTGTCAGAAGCTCAACCCCATACCTAGGTTGAGTTCAGGTTCCCGCTCCGCCGTAGCGCCTCACCAGCCTTTTGCCCCACCAGCCTTTCGCCCGCATCAGCCATGCCCGCCGACCTATCCGTAGACACGCCAACCCAGGAGCCGAGCCATGTGCACGGGTTTCGCGAGCGCTTTGAGAGCCTGCTGCCGGAGATCCAACGCCGCTGGCCGGCGGTGGCCCGCCAGGCCCTGGAGGCCACCCGCGGCAGCTTCGATGAGGTGGTGCACGTGATTGCCGAGCAGGGCGGCCCCACCGCTTCTGTGGTGAAACAGCAACTGCTGGAGCTGGCGGAGCTCGCCGGCGACCAGACCCAGCGCCTGGGCGAGAGCCTGGGGGAGACCTTGCAGCCCCTCGAACACCAGCTCGAGAGCCTGCTGGATGAGCTCAACACCAGCCTGCGGCCCCGGATCGAGAAGCCGGTGCGGGAGCGGCCCCTGCTGGCCCTCGGTGTGGCGGCGGGTGTGGGCCTGGTGCTGGGCCTGCTGTTGGCATCGGGGCGGCGGTCGGCATGAGCCCCACCGGAGACGACGACCAGGCCCGACGGGCGGGCTCAGGCCCCGGCAGGGTGGCCCTGGGTCGGGTGGGGGCCCTGATGACCTCCGTGATGGACCTGCATGTGCGCATCGCCCTGCAGGAGGCGGACCGGGAACGGCGGCGTCTGATCAGCGGAAGCCTGCTGCTCAGCGGTGGCCTGGTGCTGTTGCTGCTCAGCCTGATTGCGGCTGAACTGGCCCTGCTGCTGTGGCTCCACCAGGACCTTGGCTGGCGTTGGATCCACGCCGCCCTGGCCCTGGCCTCCCTCAACCTGGTGGTGGCCGGTGTGTTCCTGCGGCTGGGCGGCCAGCTCACCAAGGGCCCCTATCTGCCGCAGACCACGGCGGGCCTCAGCAAGACCACCCGGGCCCTGTTGGGCCGCTAGCGGATCTCGTAGAGCAGCCAGCGGCAGTCGATGCCGCCGTTGCTCACCGGGATGCGGCGGCTGGCCTTCATGCGCAGGGCACCGGTGAGTTCGGGGTTGCCACTCAGCAGCCAGAGCTGCCAGCCGGAGCAGCGTTCTTTCACCATGGCGCCCAGGTCGGCATAGAGCGCTTCCAGCTCCTCCTGTTCGCCGATGCGCACCCCGTAGGGCGGGTTGCACACCAGCACCCCTGGCCCCTCCGGCGGCAGGAACGTGCGGCAGTCACCCTGTTGCAGTTGGAGCCAGGGGCTGACGCCGGCCGCCGCGGCGTTGCTGCGGGCCTGGGCCAGCACGTCCGGGTCCTGCTCCAGGCCCACGATTGCCGCCAGGCGGCTGCCATCGGCCCGTTGATCGCGGGCCAGGGCCCGGGCCGCCGCCAATTCCTGCTGCCACAGTGCCGCATCGAAGTCGGGCCAGCGCTGCAGGGCCAGGTCGCGTGGGCCGTCGGGCCCCAGGCCCGGCACCCGGCCCAGGGCCCGCCGCGCCGCCTCGATCAGCAGGGTGCCGCTGCCACAGAGGGGATCCGCCAGGGGCCGTGACCCATCCCAACCGCTGAGGGCGATCAGGCCTGCCGCCAGGTTTTCCTTCAGCGGGGCCAGGCCCATCGCCGGCCGGTAGCCGCGGCGGTGCAGGCTTGCGCCGCTGCCGTCGACGCTGAGGCTGGCCAGGCCGCCGCCGAGGTGCAGGTGCAGGGCCAGGTCGGGGTTGTCCAGATCGATGCTCGAACGGGAGCCCCACTGCTGGCGTTGCCAGTCGACCAGGGCGTTCTTCACCTGGAGGGCGCTGTAGTGGCTGTGGTTGAGGCCTGGGGCGCTGCCGCTGGCATCCACCCGGAAGCTGCAGGCGGGCGGCAGCCAGCTGCGCCAGTCGAAGGCCCGCTGCACGCCCTGGTAGAGCTGGTCGCGATTGCTGCAGGGGAACTGGGCGAGCTGGCGCAGGATCCGGAAGGGCAGCCGCGCCTGCAGATGCAGGCGGTAGTAGCCGGCCAGGTCGATCTCACAGGCCACGGCCCGCTGCAGGGGCCGGATGGCTGAAGCTCCCAGCTCGGCCAGCTCAGCGGCGGCAGGGGCCTCCAGGCCAGGGGGCACAACGGCGATGGCCTGCAGGCGGGCCGCTGCGCCGGGGGTTGCTTGGATCGGTTCGGTGATGCCCACCCCTGCTGCCTGCGCCTGGTGCTGCCACAATGATGGAGTCCGGTTTCGGCCGGACTAGGTGATCCACACCGGTGCTTCGGACAGCGGTTCGATTCCGCTCAGCTCCACTGCTTGCCAGGCCCGCTTCGCGGCGGGTTTCCCGGGGCTGCAATGGTTTCGACGGGGTATGAGGAGGGTGACTGAAGCCTGCTCGGTAAGAGCAAATCCGTAACAGCGAATAACATCGTTCGTTTCTCCCGTCAGACCGCCCCCGTGGCCGCCTGACCCTTTAAGGGAGATGGGGTGAGGTCAGCCTTATCACCCAAATGACCCATGGGGCCTGGAAGGGCCCTTCCCTTATCTGCCCTCTGGCGCCGTTTTACCCCTGCCGATCAGGGCGACTGGGGGGCTGGGTTGGCGCTGAAGTTGCTCCAGGCCTTGAGTTCTTCGAGGCTCTGCACCCCCTCCAGCCGCGGCTTGCCGGGCAGGTCCCAGGTGGGGAAGGCGCGGATGCTGGCGGCCTGGCAGCGCTCGCGGCCCCCCTCTTCGGTGCACTCCACATAGGGAAGCTGGTTGCCAGCCTCCT
>JAGYNF010000053.1 GCA_018400215.1 Cyanobium sp. M55B138
GCACCGCCAGCAGCGCGGCGAAGTCCGCACCCAGCGAAGGGGCCGTGGTGAAGTCGCCGTGGGGGCCGATCTGCAGCCGGCCGCTGCCATAGGCCCCGTGCTGCGGGTCGTGCAGGGCCCAGTCCATGTAGGTGCGAAAGGGCACGGCACCACCATGGGCCTCCAGTCTTTGCAGCAACCAGTCGGGAACGCCCACGCCAGACCCACAGCCCAGGGAGAATGCATTGTCACTGGAGCAGCTGGATGGATTGGGGTCTGAGGGGGGGGCAGTCGGGCGGCAGGCTGGTGCTGCAGGTCCTGGCGGCCATGCTCTGCCTGCTGGTGTGGGTGGCCCCCGCGACGGCCGCCGACAACCCCGAGCTGCTGCCCGACCACCCCACGCCGGTGATCGACCTGGCCCGCTCCTTCACCGATGAGCAGCGCGCCAGCCTGGAGGGGCGCCTCAGCCAGGTGGAGACCGACACCGGCTGGAAACTGCGGGTGCTCACCCAGTACGAGCGCACGCCGGGCCTGGCGGTGCGCGACTTCTGGAACCTGGATGAGCGCAGCTTGCTGCTGGTGGCCGACCCCCGCGGCGGCAACCTGCTCAACTTCAACGTGGGCGATGCCCTGTTCGCGCTGATGCCGCGCACCTACTGGGTGGAGCTGCAGACCCGCTTCGGCAACCAGTACTACGTGCGTGACCACGGCGAGGACGGCGCCATCGTCGACGCCCTGGCGGCGGTGGAACTCTGCCTGGAGCGCGGCGGCTGCCAGGTGGTGCCGGGCCTGCCCACCGAGCAGTGGGTGCTCACCCTGGTGACCTCAATTCTGGGGGGCCTGATCGTGGGCTTCGCCGCCTATCCGCGCCAGCCGGGGCGCACGGTGGAGTGGGGCTGGGTGCTGCTGCTCTCACCCCTGTGGATCATCCTGTTTGGCGTGTTCGGCGTGGCGCCGATCGTGACGCGCACCAGTGATCTGCTGCCGCTGATCCGCAATGCGCTGGGCTTCTTTGGCGCGATCGGCCTGGGCTACGTGCTGGCCCAGACCGTGCTGGGACGGCACCGTCTCGGCGAAGGCGGCGAGGGCTAAGCGCCCAGGCTGGGGGCTCAGCTGCGGCGGCTGCGGGGCCCCACACCTTCGAGGGCTTCCAATTGGCAGCGCAGGGAGCTGGAGGGGGTGCAGGGGGCCGCTGGCGGCTCGGGTTGCAGGGCGATGGTGGCATGTGCCTGTTGGGCCCGCAGGCTGGCCAGGTTGTCGTCGTAGAAGCGGCGCAGCTCGGCGTAGCGCTTCACCGGCTGGCCGTAGAAGCTGTGGCCAGCTCTGGTGGGGAACGACGCCCACTCCGGCGCCAGCCGATGGGCCAGATCGGGGCTGAATTCACCCTGGTCGGCCAGGGGCAGGGCACCGCGGCGCTGCACCAGATAGAGGGCAGCCTGGTCCTGCACCTGGGGGCCGAAGGCACCGGGCCCCACCAGCTGAAAGCCGAGGGCCCGGCTCACCATCGACCAGGTGGGTGGCATGAACTGGTAAGCGCCGGCTGCGGCACTGGCATAGCGGGCCGTGCGGTTCACCCGGTTGGGGTGGCGATCGAGGGAATCGATCAGGCTGCCGCCGAACATGATCCGGTAGCCCACGTCATGGCCGTTGGCCCAGGTGCCCTCGGCGTAGCGGATCGTGTTGAGCAGGGCCCGACGCTCGGGCGTGATCGCATAGATGCGCGGGGCCGGTGGGGGGAGCGGCACCGAGATGGCCAGGCGGGGGGAGGACTCCGGGGCCGCTAGGGCCGGGACAAAGGACTGAGCCGCCAGCGGAGCCAGCAGGGCCGCGAGCAGGGCAAAAGACTTGGTTGCTGTTGTTTTGGCGAGCGAGAAATGCAAATCCAAAAACAATCAGGTCGCGCTGCAATTTGCCTAAGAACACCAGGCAACGCGATTGATACAGTGCCAATCGCACAAGTGTCCACCTGTATCAAGAACGACGCGAGTGAGTTCCATTCACCATGACCACTCGAATTGCGTGTGATTTGGCAACAGAAAAGCCGATCAGGTTCGGGTTGATTGATCGGTACCGCTGATCAGCTCCACCAGGGCCTCGGCCGCCTGCAGGGCGCCGCCCTTGGGCAGGGGGCCCCGCTGGGGCGCCAGCAGGGGTTGGTCGAGCTGCCAGTCGCCCGCCTCAAACTGGCTGCGGCTGAGCAGGCGATGCCAGCCGTGCTGCTGCAGATGCTCCTCCAACACGGGGGCCTCCGCAAAGCCATCGCGGTGCACCAGGTGGATGCCCACCCCGTAGGTCATCGCCTCACAGAAACTGCTGTAGCCCGCCTTGGTGAGCAGGCGGCCGCAGTGCCCCATCAGCTCCAGGGGCCGCAACGCGGCCGGCAGAACGCGGCCATTGGCCGCAGCCGCCAGCTCCGGGCCATGGCCCACGAAGACGTGATCGGGCCAGCGGGCCAGCAACTGCGGATCCAGGCGGTAGCCCAGCCCACCGAAACTCACCAGCACGCAGCGGTCGCGCTGGGGCGGCAGGTCGAACTGGCGGGCCAGGCTGGCGCCATCGCAGCGGGGCTCCCCGGCGGTGAGGCCCACATCCCGGCTGGGGATGCCCCAGTCCATGGGCAGGGCCAGCGGACAGCGCAGCAGCAGATCCCCGCGCCGATAGAGGGAGAGGCAGTGGGCAGTCCAGGCCGCAAAGGCCGGGCCCAGGGCCCCATAGATCGCCTCCCAGCCAAAGCTGGCCAGCCACACCAGCGGAGCCTGCAGTTGCTCTGCCAGCAGCGCCGCGGCCGGGGGCACATCCCCCAGCACCAGCACCGGTTCAGCCTGGCTCCTGAGCCAGAGGAACTCCCGCTCCAACTGGGCCGGCAGGTTGTGCTCCAGCTGCTCCAGGGCCTCCAGGGTGGCCTGCGGATCGGATCCGAGGGCGTCGGCCTGCAGCACCCCCACATCCCACTGGCAGGGGCGATGCTCCACCGGCACCGGCCCAAAGGCCGTGGCCAGGAACGACGGCGCCAGGCCGGTGGAGAGCACCAGGCGCCACTGGGGCCGCAGCCGGTGCAGCTGGCAGAGCACGGCGGCGGTGCGGGAGCCATGGCCAAAGCCGTGGCTGCTGATGCAGGCGTAGATCAGCACGGCACCACCGGGTGGGGCGCGGCAACGGGCGCGGCGGAGAGGGAGCGGTCCAGTAGCCGTTCTTCGTAGAGCAGGGCTCCATCCAGGCCATACCAGCGATGGCTGACGCTCCGCACCAGCGCCACCCCGGGCTGCTCCGCCGAACAATCCAGTTCCACCCAGCTGAAGTGGCGCAGGTCCCGGCCGGCGGCGTCGTGTCCATGGCGGGGCACGAAGGCGGCATTGAGATACACGGTGCCCTGGCGGTCCACCACCAGGCTGCGCCGCTCCCCCTGGCCCCGCCTGAGGGCGTGGTGCATGTGGCCGAAGACCACCAGGGGCACGGGCCGTCGAGCCCGGATCTGGCGTATGGCCAGGGCTAGATCGAGATCCCCCCAGTCGCAAAAGGGTCGCTTCCAGTCGCAGCCGCAGGGATCCCCCGGATCACTGCCCAGGCCGCTGGGCCCGCAGTGGGCCAGCAACACCAGGGGCAGCGCCGGATCGGCCGCGAAGGCCGCGGCGGTGATGCGGGCGGCGGAATCCTCCAGGGTGAGGGGGCCGAACACGGCCCGCATCGCCGGCGAGAGAATGAAGCCGCCGCCGGCGGTGCCGGGGCGGGCCCCCACCACCGCCACACCGGGGGGGCGCAACTCGCGCAGCCCCCAGCCGCAATGCAGCTCCCCCAGCACCTCCATCTGACGGCGCAGGGTCTGGCCGGTGGGGTCGCGGCCGGTGTCGTGGTTGCCGAGGATGCAGGCCGTCGGCAGGGAGAGGCGCCGCAGCAGCGACGGGATGCGCGGATGGCCATCGCTCAGGTCGCCCACCAGCAGCAGGGCATCGGGCCGCAGCAGCTTCAGCAGCACCGCATCGCTGTCATCCCAGGCGCCGTGCGGATCTCCCACCACCGCCAGGCGTTGGATCACCATCCCTTCGTGCCTAGGCTCCTCCTATCCTGCCCCTTGAGGATCCCGGTTGGTGTTTGCCGCCGCCCCCAGAGATGCCAGCCGCCAAGGCAGCCAGGCCGAAGGTTCGCCGCCAGTGGCC
Organism: Cyanobium sp. M55B138; assembly: GCA_018400215.1. Taxonomy (GTDB): domain Bacteria; phylum Cyanobacteriota; class Cyanobacteriia; order PCC-6307; family Cyanobiaceae; genus NIES-981. The sequence continues at coordinate 4,134 of JAGYNF010000053.1, forward strand.
GCTGATCTGCCCCCCGCAGATCTGCCTGCAGCCATCGCCGAGCTGCGCCGCCAGCGCAAGGCGGTGATCCTGGCGCACTACTACCAGGACGACGCCATCCAGGACGTGGCCGACTTCATCGGCGACTCCCTGGAGCTGGCCCGCAAGGCCGCCAGCACCGACGCCGAGGTGATCGTGTTCTGCGGTGTGCACTTCATGGCCGAAACCGCCAAGATCCTCAACCCCGGCAAAACGGTGCTGCTGCCGGATCTGGAAGCCGGCTGCTCCCTGGCCGATGCCTGCCCGGCCGAGGCGTTTGCCGCCTTCCGCGCCGAGCACCCCGACCACATCGCCGTGAGCTACATCAACTGCTCGGCGGCGGTGAAGGCAAACAGCGACCTGATCTGCACCAGCAGCAATGCCGTGGATCTGGTGAGGCAGCTGCCGGCTGACCGGCCGATCCTGTTCGGCCCGGACGAAAATCTGGGCCGCTGGGTGCAGGCCCAGAGCGGCCGGGCGCTCACCCTCTGGCCCGGCAGCTGCCAGGTGCATGTGGCCTTCAGTGAGCAGGCCCTGCTGAAGCTCAAGCTCGAACACCCCACCGCCGAGGTGCTGGCCCACCCCGAATGTCAGCAGCACCTGCTGGACCTGGCCGATTTCATCGGCTCCACCAGCAAGCTGCTGCACCGCGCTGAGCTGAGCCCGGCGGACAGCTTCATCGTGCTCACCGAGCCGGGGATCCTGCACCAGATGCGGCTGAAGGTGCCGGACAAGGCGTTTTTTGAGGTGCCCGGCACCGACGGCTGCAGCTGCAACGCCTGCCCCTACATGCGGCTCAACACTCTGGAGAAGCTGTGGCGGTGCCTGGATCAGATGGCCCCCGAGATCGTGATGGAGGAGCCGCTGCGGCTGCGGGCCCTGGCGCCGATCGAGAAGATGCTGGCGCTGAGCCGCTGAATCAGTTGCCCACTCAGTAGCTGTAGTTGGCCACGAACAGGCTGGTGTCGTCGGAGGGCTCGCTGCCGGGCACGTAGGCGCCCCGGCTGGCGGCGCCGTTGGCCCGGGCCCGGGCCAGCAGGGCCGCCTGGCCGGCCTGCAGATCGCTGCCACCCCAGTGGCTGAGGCAGGAATGCTGCAGGGCGCGGCCGTAGGAGAAGCCCAGGTGCCAGGGGGCATAGCCCTGGGCGGCCACCTGGTTGATGGCGTTGAGGCAGAGGCTGGCATCCTCCTCGCTGAGGCCGCCACTCAGAAACAGGATCGCCGGCACCGCCGCCGGCACGGTGCGGCTGAGGGTGCGTACGGTGAATTCGCCCACCTCAGCGGCGCTCGCCTGCTGGGGGCAGTCGGCCCCAGCGCAGGTCATCGAGGGCTTGAGCAGGCTGCCCTCGAGAAACACCCCATGCATCGCCAGGGCTTCATAGGTGGTGCGCAGCACCCACTCCTGCACCGAGGCGGTGGTGGTGATGTCGTGGTCGCCATCCATCAGGATCTCCGGCTCCACGATCGGCACCAGGCCCTGCTCCTGCACGGTGCGGGCGTAGCGGGCCAGGCCCCAGGCGTTCTCCCGCACCGCCAGCTCCGAGGGAGCGCCATGGGCGCTGATCTGCAGCACGGCGCGCCACTTGGCGAAGCGCGCGCCGCGGGCGTAATAGCGAGCTGCCCGCTCCGCCAGACCCTTGAGCCCGGTGCACCAGCTCTCCCCAGCGACACCCCCAGCCAGGGGCTCCACCCCCTGGTCCACCTTGATGCCGGGCACGATGCCCTGCTGCTGGAACAGCTCCACGATCGTCGGGCCGGGCTGGCCGGAGGCATCCACGCTGGTTTGAAACAGGGTTTCCTCGTAGAGGATCACGCCTGAGATGGACGCGCTCAGCCCCTCGGTGCTGGCCAGCAGGCTGCGGTAGGCGCGGCGGTGCTCCTCGGTGTTCTCCAGGCCGATGGCATCAAAACGTTTGCCGATGGTGCCGGTGGATTCATCTGCCGCCAGCAGGCCCGTGCCGGGCGTCGCCAGGGCCGCGGCGGTAGCGGCGAGCTCATCGCGGAAGTCGTTGAGGGCCATGGCGGCAGCCGGAGGGGCATCCCCTGGCTAGTCGAGGCATCGCTGGCCGTCAACGGTGCGACGAATGCGTGATCGACGCGGGTAAGATTCACCGGCTGTTTCTCCTGCATTGTTCTCGCGATTCCGCGTGATCTGAAATCCAAAGGACCATTGGAGAACGTCAGCCCGTGATTTCAAGACATCTGGCCTGGTGGACCGTTCCGTGCGGTTTGATCACGGCGCTGGTGGTGCATCAACAGGCTGCCAAAGGAATGGCCTTCTTCCTCGGACTGCCGATCTGGGTGATGGTGTTCATCGGCCTGCAGGTGGGACTCACCATGGCTGCCGTATGGATCGCACGGTCATGACCATCACGGTTCTATCGGCGCTGGGCGGCTTGACGCTGTACCTTCTGGCCCTGCTGTGGCTCGGAACCAGGGGTATGGCAGCACAGAAAGTCAATACCGATGCCTATTTCCTGGCGGACCGACGTCTGCAGACAGGCGTGTTGTTTTTCACCCTGATCGCCACCAATCTCAGCGCCTTCTTCTTTCTCGGCTTCGCCGGGGCGGGCTATCGAATCGGGATCGCCTATTTCCCGATGATGGCGCTGGGCACGGGCGCTGCCGCTCTGAGCTTCGGCAGCATGGGCTGCAGGGTGCGACGGATCACCAGAGAACACAACCTGATCACGCCATCCGAACTGATCGGCCATTTGCTACCAGGGGAAGGACCACGCCTGCTGGTTTTCCTGGTGATGGTGTTCTTCACACTGCCCTATCTCGCCTTGCAACCTCTGGGCGCTGGCTATCTGCTGGAGAGCCTCACCGGCGGCGCCGTGCCGTTTGCCGTGGGTGCCGGCCTGCTCACGGTGGTGATCGTGCTCTATGTGGTGGTTGGCGGGATGCGCGCCGTGGCGTCCACCGATGTGCTGCAGGGGGTGCTGATGTTCCTGCTGATGCTGCTGGCCTTTTCAGCCGTGGCCCATGGCTTGGGCGGGGTGCCGCAGGCCAACCGGGCGCTGCTGGCGCAGCAGCCCACCCTGTTCTCTGGTGCTGGACTGCAGGGCTTCTTTACGCCGCAGATGTTTGCCAGCTACCTGTTGCTCTGGCCGCTGTGCCTGCCGATGTTCCCGCAGATGATGATGCGGTTCTTCGCAGCGGGGGATGACCGTTCGTTGAAGCAGTCGATGGTGCTCTATCCGGTGGTGGCTGGGGTGATGTTCATCTGCCCCGTGCTGATCGGGATGTGGGGCCATCTGGCCTTCCCGGATCTGGCGGGCCGAGCCGCTGATCAGGTCATGCCGCTGATGCTTGAACGCTTCAGCCCGCAGTGGCTGACGGGTCTGGTGATTGTGGGGGCGCTGGCTTCGTTCATGTCAACCCTGGATTCCCAGTTGCTCGCCCTTTCGTCGATGGTGACCCGTGATCTGTACTGCCGCTATTGGCGCCCGCAGGCCTCGCTGGGGGAGCAGGTGCGGGTGGGCCAGCTGGCGGTGGTTGCTTTGGCGGTTGCCGGATTCGCCATCGCCCTCCATCCTCCGGATGCCTTTTTGTCGCTGGCGACCCACACCTTCTCAGGTCTGGCCGTGCTCTTCCCCATGCTGGTTGGTGCGATCTATGGCCTGCGCTGGTCGGTTACCGGAGCCATGCTGTCCGTGGTGGGGGCAGAAGCGGTTCTGCTCGGTCTGGCCATGGGTTGGATCCCGGAATCGATTCAAGCCGGCTGTCTGCCACTGATACCGGCACTGGTTCTTGCCTGCGGCGTTCTCGCCCTCGACCTTGTGATTGGCCGCTGGCGGCGGGGTGGGGCTGCCGGGCGATGGAGCAGCTGAAACTTGGCTGGGCCGCGTTTCTAGGATGGGATGAGAACTATTGGCCATCCATGCGCACCGTTGCTTTCGCCAATGGCGACCGCATGCCCCTGCTGGGTCTGGGCACCTGGAAATCGGCTCCGGGTGAGGTGGGCGCCGCGGTGCGGGAAGCCATCCGGCTCGGCTACCGCCACATCGACTGTGCCAGCGTCTACGCCAACGAGCCTGAGGTGGGCGCTGCAATCCGCGGTGCCATTGACGCCGGCGAGGTGAGCCGCGAGGAGCTGTGGATCACCTCCAAGCTCTGGTGCAACGCCCATGGGCAAGAGAATGTGGAAGCGGCGCTGCGCCGCACCCTCGCCGATCTCGGCCTGGCATGGCTGGACCTCTACCTGATCCACTGGCCGGTGCCGATCAAGCCCGGCGTGGCCTTTCCCAGCAGCGACGACGACCTGCTGCCCCCGGCGCAGGTACCGCTGGCCGACACCTGGAAGGGCATGGAAGCCGCCCTGGAGGCGGGCCTCACGCGCCACATCGGCGTGAGCAATGTCTCCAGCCGCAAGCTGCATGATCTGCTGGCCCACTGCCGGATCCGGCCGGAGGTGAACCAGGTGGAGCTGCACCCCCTGCTGCAACAGCCGGCCCTGGTGGCCGACTGCACGGCCGCGGGCGTGCACATCACCGCCTACTCGCCACTCGGTTCCCGCGACCGGCCGGCCGCCCTCAAGGGCGCCGATGAACCGGTGCTGCTGGAGAACCCGGTGATCGGCGCGATCGCCGCAGAGCAGGGCTGCAGCCCCGCCCAGGTGCTGATCGCCTGGCATCTGCAGGGCGGCATCTCCACCATTCCCAAATCGGTGAGTCCAGCGCGGCTGCGCGAGAACCTCGCGGCAGCAGAGATCAGCCTCACGCCGGCCAATCTGGAGCGGATTGCCGCGCTGGATCAGCACCTCCGCCTGGTGGATGGGTCGTTCTGGCTGCTGGAGGGCAGCCCCTGGACACTGCAGACCCTCTGGGACGAAGGCTGATCAGCGCTCACCAGGGGCTAGTCGCAGTCGATGCTGCAGCACATGGCCCTGATCCAGCAAGGCGATCACCACGTTGATGTCGAGCAGGGCGTGAGCCATCAGAGGCCCGCCTCATCCCGCAGGCGAGGGAACGGCCGGAAACCCGCAATTCCAGCTGCTTCAGCCGCTGGGGGCTGGGCTGAATCCCCGGTGCCAGTGAGGGCGGCACGCAGCAGCAGCGGCAAGG
>JAGYNF010000054.1 GCA_018400215.1 Cyanobium sp. M55B138
AGCCAAGAACAATAGCGGTTCCTATTCCTATTTCTTTCGACCCCTTGCCGGCCCCCTGGCGCGCCCTTTGGGGGCAATCGTTAGAAGCCCGTCTATTCTGCGCAGGCTGACATGAGGGAGTGCATGGTTTGAACCTGGCCTGGGGACAGATCAAAACTCAGGTTGCCGACTGAGCTTGGCACCATGATCTGCATGGCCAAGTTGTCACTGGGAAGGGGATTAAGGCAGCCCGCGTCGTACTGGGCCGAGCCGGCAGGAATGGCACCCCGTTTGTTGATCAGCAGTTCTTCGCTGAGGTTGGCGAGACTCCAGGACTGTTGATCTCCATCCGTGAGCACCAAAGGATGGGTGTGATCAAGTTTCATCGGTGACGATTCGGCATTTAGTCTCAGGCGTAGGCCAGAGGCGGAGTTGATGTCGGAACGCATGAAGAACATGGCTCCTAACGTGTGGCCCGAACCATCATCAAGAAACCAGTTTCCGGTTGTCTCCTCTGCTGAGGCCGCCAATGGAGCCAGCAAGGACGCTAAAAGTAGGAGTCCAATAGCCATGACACCGATCACTCTCGCGGAGAGATTCCGGTGGGTGTGCCGCGCTAAATCCTGAAAAAAGGCCCAAAGGGATACTCGCATGGCATGGGCTATTCAGATGCTTTTTCAAGCTAGGGACACCTGTGGAAACGGCCAGGACGGAAACCACTCCTTGAAAGGGAATTCCATCTCGCTAAAATCACAAGCGCGATTTAAAGAAAGCGCTGTTTTAGGCAGGCGTGGTTTAGTTAGGTGTAGCGTTAGCCCAGCGCGATCACGCCGTCGCGGCGCCGTAGCAGGGGGCCCGCGCTTGGCTGGAGCGATGGGGGCAGATCTTGCGTTGCCCTCACCCGCAGGCCGTTGAGCTCCACGGTGGTTTCCACCAGTTGATTTTGGCCGCGAAACAGGTCGAGCACGGTGATGGTTTGGAGCGGCGGCAGCTCGCTGTGCAGCAGGCGGCGGGGCCCGCTGCCCATCGGCCCCAGGCTGAGCAGGTTGAGCGAGCCCACCCGGCCGGGATACCAGGCGTGGTGGTGGCCGCTCACATAGAGGTGCACCCCTTGGCGCTGCATCAGCCCCAGCAGCCGTTCCGGCTGGTGCAGCACCTCACCGGGGCGGTCGCGGCCCTGGCTCAGTGCGTAGGGGGGGAGGTGGCCCATCACCAGTCGCAGCCGGGCTGCACGGGCTGCGGGGCTGGCCAGCTGGGCCTCGGCCCAGCTCCAGTCCTGCTCGGGCACCACGGCGGAGGAGGCATCGATCACCACGGCGAACAGGTCGCCCTGCTGCAGGCTGTAGCGGAAGGGAAAACGGCTGGCCTCCACCAGGTTCAGGCCAAGGCTCGCCTGTTGGCTGCGCCAGAAGCGCTCGGCCCGCTCGCGGTCGAGGCGAAAGGCGTAGCCCTGGGGGCCGCGGCTGCTGGAGGCATCGTGGTTGCCCATGGTGGGGGCAAAGGGCTCTGCGGCGGAGCGGATCGGCGTGAGCACCTGGCGATCGAAGGCCTGCCACATGGCATCGAGGTGGGCCGGGCTGAGGCCCTGTTTCTGGCCGGCCACCATGTCGCCACCGCAGAGCACCAGGTCGGCCTGTAGGGCCTGCACGAGCTCCACACCGCGATGCACCTGGGGGATGTAGCTGGTGGAGCCATAGCTGGCATTGAGATCGCTGATCAACACCAGACGCTGATCACCCCGGGGGATGGTTGGCCAGGGGCGGGCCCGGACCGGCGGCAGGCCCCGGCCCAGCAGCAGGGTGGCGGCCGCCGCCCCCCCCAGGCTGAGAACGTGGCGGCGGTTGAGGAGCATGGACATTGCAAAGCAGGCCGCCGGGGCAATCATGATGGCGAGGGCGGCGAGCTGTCAGCTCTTGGTCTGGCCCTTGTTGCCCTTACCCCCAGGCCCCCCCACCGGTGCCTGGATGCCATGGCGCTCGTAGATCTTGCGGGTGGCGTTGCGGTGCTGCTCGCGCTGGGCCAGGTAGGCCTGGCGTTGGTCCCTCATGCAGCTGCGCAGGGCGTCGGTGTCCTTGGCGGCCTGGGTGCAGCGCTCTGTTTTTTGCAAAATCTGGATGCGTTGCTTCTGCTCTTGCAGCAGCAGGGCCTTGCGGTCCGGGAAGATCTTGTCCTGCTGGGCTTTGGTGAGGCGCTCCGGTGGCCCGGAATCCTGGGCTGCAGCTGGCAGCCCGCTGGCGGCGCTGAGCAGCAGGGCCCCCAGGGCGGCAGTGACCCCGCGGCCGAGGCGTTGAGGGGCGAAGGGAAACGACAGGGTCATGGTGTGGTGGCTGTGGTACGTCCCCATCGTCGCGCCCAAATCTGACCAGACCCCAACCGGCGGGCCTGCAGATGTGACCAGATGTTCATGGGGATGGTGGCGGATGTCCGGATCGTCATCGACCACCCAGATCCGGTGGGCACCTGTCACGCCAGGGCCAGGCCGGCGGCATCAAAGACGCCTTCAAACAGCACGGAGCTCAGGTACCGCTCGCCGGAATCGGGCAGCACCACCACGATGGTCTTGCCGGCATAGGCCGGATCGGCGGCCAGACGCAGGGCTGCCGTGGTGGCGGCGCCACAGGAGATCCCGGCCAGAATGCCCTCCTCTTTCATCAGCCGCCGCGCCATCGTCACGGCCTCTTCATCGCCCACGGTTTCCACCCGGTCCACCATGCTGAGATCAAGGTTGGGGGGCACAAAGCCGGCACCGATGCCCTGGATTTTGTGGGGGCCTGGTTTGAGTGCCTCCCCGGCCAGGGTCTGGCTGATCACCGGACTGTTGACCGGCTCCACCGCCACCGCTTCGAGCGGTTGGCCCAGGGTGGTTTTGATGTAGCGGCTCACCCCGGTGATCGTGCCGCCGGTGCCGACGCCGGCCACCAGCACATCCACCCGGCCCTCGGTGTCGTCCCAGATCTCCGGGCCGGTGGTGTCGTGGTGAATGTTGGGGTTGGCCGGGTTGGCGAACTGCTGCAGCAGCACGTAGCGGTCGGGGTCGGAATCGGCCAGCTCCCGGGCCGCGCCGATGGCCCCGGGCATGCCCTTGCGGCCCTCGGTGAGCAGCAGCTTGGCGCCATAGGCCGTGAGCAGCTTGCGCCGCTCCAGGCTCATCGTTTCCGGCATGGTGAGGGTGAGCGGGATGCCGCGGGAGGCGGCCACAAAGGCCAGGGCGATGCCGGTGTTGCCGCTGGTGGGCTCGATCAGTTCCTTGCCGGGCCCCAGCAAGCCATCCTGTTCCGCCTGCCAGATCATCGCCGCGCCGATGCGGCATTTCACCGAGTAGGCGGGATTGCGCCCTTCAATCTTGGCCAGCACCCGTGCGCCACAGCCCTGGGTCACCCGCTGCAGCTCCACCAGGGGGGTGCGGCCGATGCTGAGGCTGTTGTCGGCGTAGATCGTCATCGCGGTGCGCCGCTGGGCCCCCAGCCTAGGGATCCCTCCGGGACAGGCTTCCAGCCGGTCTGATGGCAGCCATCGGCATTGGCAATGCGGCGGTTGACGCGAAATACGCCCAGGGCCGCGGCCTGATCCCTATGGTGCGCCGCACCCTTTCTCCTTCTGCCATGACCACGTCCACCGCAGCGCCAGGGGCGCCCCGCGGTCCAGGCGGTTGGCGCCCTTTCAACCAGATCAGCGGCCAGCATCTCAAGGGAGATCTCTTTGGCGGCGTCACGGCGGCGGTGATTGCCCTGCCGATGGCCCTGGCCTTCGGCGTGGCCTCCGGCGCCGGCGCCGAGGCCGGGCTTTGGGGGGCCGTGCTGGTGGGGCTTTTCGCCGCCCTGTTCGGCGGCACCGCCACCCTGATTTCCGAGCCCACCGGTCCGATGACGGTGGTGATGACCGCCGTTGTGGCCAACCTCACCGCCCGCGATCCGGAGCAGGGCCTGGCCATGGCCTTCACGGTGGTGATGCTGGCGGGGGTGTTTCAGATCCTCTTTGGCCTGTTGCGGCTGGGCCGCTACATCACCCAGATGCCCTACACGGTGATCTCGGGCTTCATGAGTGGCATCGGCATCATCCTGATCGTGCTGCAGATCGGCCCCTTCCTGGGTCAGGCGATCCCCAAGGGGGGGGTGATCGGCACCCTCTCCACCCTGCCCGCCCTGGTGCAGAACGCCCAGCTCGATGAGGTGGTGCTGGCCCTGATCACCCTGGCGATCCTTTGGTTTACGCCGGCGCGGATCAAGAAGGTGGCCCCGCCCCAGCTGATCGCCCTGGTGCTGGGCACCCTGCTCTCCCTCAGCCTGCTGCAGGGGGATGCCGATGGCCTGCGCCGCATCGGCACCATTGCCTCGGGCTTCCCCCAGCTGCAGATCCCCCACTTTGCGCTGCCCCAGCTGCAGCTGATGCTGGTCAACGGGGCCGTGCTGGGCATGCTCGGCTGCATCGATGCCCTGCTCACGGCGGTGATCGCCGACAGCATCACCCGCACCGAGCACAACTCCAACAGGGAATTGATTGGCCAGGGCCTGGGCAACCTGGTGTCAGGACTGTTTGGTGGCCTCCCGGGTGCCGGCGCCACCATGGGCACCGTGGTGAACATCCAGAGCGGCGGCCGCAGCGCCCTCTCGGGCATCGTGCGCGCCCTGATCCTGATGCTGGTGATCCTGGCTGGTGCTGGGCTGGCGGCCCAGATTCCCCAGGCCGTGTTGGCGGCGATCGCCCTCAAGGTGGGGGTCGACATCGTCGACTGGGGCTTCCTCAAGCGCGCCCACCGCATCTCGCGAACGGGGGCTTTGATCATGTATCTGGTGATCGGCCTCACGGTGCTGGTCGACCTGATCGCCGCCGTGGGTGTCGGCGTGTTCATCGCCAACATCCTCACGATCGACAAGATGAGCGCCCTGCAGAGCAAGGCGGTGAAGTCGGTGAGCACCGGCGATGGTGAGCTCGACATTCCCGATGAGGAGAAGGCCCTGCTCGACCAGGGCAAGGGCTTGGTGCTGCTCTTCCAGCTCAATGGCGCCATGCTCTTCGGTGTGGCCAAGGCGATCGCCCGGGAGCACAACGCCATCCGTGAGTGCAGGGCGGTGATCTTTGACCTCTCGGAGGTGTCACACCTGGGCGTGACCGCGGCCCTGGCGGTGGAGAACGCCGTGGAGGAGGCCGTGGAGAAGGGCCGCAGCGTCTACGTGGTGGGGGCCTGCGACGTGACCCGTCGCCGCCTGGCCCAGCTCAAGCTGTTTGAACTGCTGCCTGCAGACCACACGGAAATCAGTCGCCGCGAGGCGCTGGAACGGGCTGTGGCCTCCCTGGCCTGAAGCCCGTTATGGGGGGGTGGGGCAGGGGTTCCCACTCGATTTTCACCACATCCACCGGCCCCCGGTCGCTGTGGTTCAGCTCCTGGGCGGCCCGAAGGGCCGCCTCGTGGGTGTGAAACAGGTAGGCCTCATGGGCCTGCAGCACTTCGGTCACGGCCTGATCCCCGTCCTGAACGGCGAGGTAGTGGCCGTTGTCCAGTCGCTGAATGGCGTACCGCTCCGGCTGGGTGCAATCCATCGGGTGGGATGGATCAATTTCAGGGGCCCAGAAATGCATGGCGGCGCAGGGATACCTCTACAAGGTAGCCAGCCTGCCCAAACTGGAGGGTGGCCCCATGGATGCCCACTACGGCACCTGGGCGTTGTGCACCGGCAGGATCAGTTCCATCAACGCACCCCCTTCGGGATGGTTGCTGGCCTGGATCCTGCCGCCATGGGTCACGGCGATCTGCTGCACGATCGCCAGGCCCAGGCCGCTGCCACTGCGCTGGCTGCGCACCCGTGAGGGATCGCCCCGGTAGAAGCGCTCGAACAGGTGCTCCAGGTCCTGTTCCCCCAGGCCCGGGCCATGGTCCCGCACGCCCACCAGGCACCAGCCGCCCCGGCTGCTGAGCGATACGACCACCTGGGCTCCATCCGGGCTGTAGCGCACCGCGTTGTCGATCAGGTTGAGCAGGGCCCGGTGCAGGCGAGATCCATCGGCCTGGATCTCCAGGGGCTGCCGTTGCTCCAGGCTGAGCCCAATCTGACGCTGGGCAGCCAGGGGTCGCAGGCCTGTCCACACCTGTTGCACCAGCTGACCCAGTTCCACCGGCGCCAGCTGCAGGCCCCGGCCGGGCACGGTGTTCTCCAGGCGCGACAGTTCCAGCAGGTCGCGCACCAGATCCTGGAGGCGCAACAGCTCCCGCTGCAGCCGTTCCACCAGGCGCTCGTTCTGGGGATTGACCTGGTCGGCCAGGCTGTCCCCCACCAGCACCAGGGCCGTGAGGGGGGTTTTCAGTTCGTGGGCCACATCGCTCACCCAGCGCTCCTGCTGTTGCAGCTGGGCTTCGAGGGAACGGCGGCTCTGCAGTTGCACGCCCATCCAGCCCTCCACGCCGGGCACCACCATCACGTCGTAGTCCTGCTGGCGGTAGGGCCACTCCAGGCGCTGGGGCCGATCCTGACGGCGGGCCAGCCCCACGCTGTTGGCCAGGTTGGGGTCGTCACACACGTCGCCCAGGTGCCTGCCCCGCGAGAGCCGGCTGCCCTCTAGGCCGAGGATGCGCTCGGCCCGGGGATTGAGGTGGCGGATCCGGTTGTGGCGGTCGAGCAGCATCCAGCCGATCGGTGAGGCATCCATCCAGCTCAGCAGCTGCTGGGAGCTGGGCAGGTGGGGATTGCGGTTCCGGCGCTGGCGCCACCAGCGCCAGAGCTGGCCAAGACCCATGGGTTCCGCCATCAACCGAAGCGGTAGCCAAAGCCCCGCACCGTGATCAGGTGCTCGGGGGCGGAGGGGTTCTGCTCGAGCTTCTCGCGCAGCCAGCGGATGTGCACATCCACTGTTTTGCTGTCGCCGAAGTAATCAACCCCCCACACCTGCTCCAGTAATTTATCGCGGCTCCACACGCGTTTTTGGTTTTGCATAAACAATTCCAGGAGCCGGTATTCCTTGGGTGAGAGATTCACATTGATGCCATCGCGGGTGACGCGGCACTCATCCAGATAGAGGCAGAGGTTGGCGTGTTCCAGCACCTTGCTGCTGGGGGCTGTGGTGCTGGTGCGGCGCAACAGGGCCCGGCAGCGGGCCACGAGTTCGCGCATGCCAAAGGGCTTGACCAGGTAGTCGTCGGCCCCCACCTCCAGCCCCAGCACCCGGTCGGTTTCGCTGTCGCGGGCACTCACCACCAGGATCGGCGTCTGGTCGTTGGCGGCCCGTAGCTGGCGGCACACGTCGAGCCCCCCCAGGCCAGGCAGCATCAGATCCAACACCACCAGGCCGTAGCCGTCACCCTCGGGCGCCCGCTGGATTGATTGCAGGGCGTCGCGACCATTGCCGCAGGCCGTGACCGTAAAACCCTCGAGTTCCAGGGCCTCCCGGATCGTTTCCCGGATGGTTTCGTCGTCCTCGACGACCAGAAGCCGGCTTTGCATGGCGCCATTCTCGCCATGGATCGGCTGATTCCAAAATTTGTTGGTCTTAGCCAAGGCGATACCCCTTGCCACGCACGGTGGTGATCAGGTTGGGCTGGGCTGGATTGGCCTCCAGTTTCAACCGCAGCCAATGGATGTGAACGTCGACCGTTTTGGGATCCAGATCCAGGGCCACCCCTTCGCCCCACACCCGGCTGAGCAGCTCCTCGCGGTGCCAGATCTGGCCCGGGTGCTCCAGCAGGAACTGCAGCAGCTGGGATTCCCGCGGTGAGAGGGCCACCGGAGTGCCGTTCAGGCGCACCTGCCGGGTGTCCACCACCATCTCGATCGGGCCGAAGCGCAACACTAAATACCAGCGGCCGGCCTGGATCGCTGCGGTGAACTCAACGGCGTTGCAGGGGTTGGTGGCTGATCACCAGGTGCCGTTGGCTGTCCATCTGCAGCCAGCCCTCCTCGCGGAGGATGCCCAGCACTCGGGTCACGGTCACCCTGGTGGTGCTGAGGGCACTGGCCAGGTCTTGGTGGGTGAGTTTGACCGTGAGACGCAGCCCCTGGTCGCAGGGGTGGCCGTAGTCGCTGGCGAGCAGCTCCAGGAATCCCCGCACCCGGTCCTCAATGCGGCGCAGGCCGAGCAGGGCCAGCATGGATTCGCTCTGGCGGTAGCGGGAGGCCATGCCCTGCAGCACGGTGACGGCGAGATGGGGGGCTTCAGCCAGCTCGTCGCAGCCAATGCAGAGCAGGTCACTGTCGACCATGGCGCGGGCTTCGTAGACCTGCACATTGGTGAGGGGATCGCCGAAGGGCTCATTGGGGCCAGCCAGGCCCAGCAGCAGTTCATCACCCTGAACGGAGATGGCGCTGAGTTTCACCATGCCCCGCACCACCAGCCACACCGACTTTTTGAGCAGCGGCACATTGCTGCCGGCACTCAGATGCACCAGGCTGCGTTTTTTATAACTTGTTTCCAGTAGATCTCGGAAGTTGTCGCGGTAGTTGGCTTCAAGAGCGGGTGTAAACACCATGACACTCGGAGATCTGTCCTGCCCGTGAACCCTATGGAGGCGCCGGCGATCCAAGGCAAAGGCTGGGTAGCCTTCGGTTTAAGAAACGGTTAGCTGGCTGCCCCTGGGCCCGTCCCCTGTCTCGGGGCTCTCAAGTGAGCCTCCTGACTCGCAACGCACAGCTTGAAGCGTTGGGGAGCTTGAAGCGTTGGGGATCGGTGGCTCAGCGAGCTCCGATCCCATGGCGATGCACCAGATCTTCCTATCTTGCCACCATCAAGATCCGCAGTGGCATGGGATTTCACCTGGTTTTGCTCCAGGCTGCGCCAGCTTCCATGCATGCGTTGCTCCTGGGGGTGTTGCGCATCCCATTGCTGCGGCTCGCCGCCTGCACCAGCCTCTCAGCCGCTGCCCTGCTGGCCCTGCCCACAGCTGCTCCCGTGGCCAGGGCCCATGTCGGCCATGGGGATGAGTTCCAGCAACAGGGGGATGCCCGCCAGGTGCAGCGCCATGCTGAGAGTGATGGGCTGCTGGGTATCGCCACCGCCATGGCGGAGCCCAGCCCTGAGGGTCTCACCGTGCCGGCCACGGCAGTGGTGGATGCCAACGGCAAGCCGCTGCTGTTCGTGCAGACGGACACCACCTACGACCCGGTGTACGTGCAGACCGGCGCCAGCCAGGGCGACCGCGTGGTGGTGACGGAGGGGATCGATCCCACGGACGACGTGGTGATCTCCGGCGCGCTCTCGCTCTATGCCGAGTCGATGAAGACCCAGCA
>JAGYNF010000055.1 GCA_018400215.1 Cyanobium sp. M55B138
GAACAGGTGGACAGCGCTGGCCGCTCCTGGCGCTCTGGAGCCCTGGTGGTGTGGCCGATGCGGGAAACCGTGAAGGCCCCAGGGATGGTGCGGCCCAGTGGTGAAAACACTGTGGTGCAGAGCGAGCAGGGCGGCACGGTGCAGCAGGTTTTGCTCAAGCCCAGCCAATCCGTGCAGGCTGGAGACCTGTTGGCCCTCTTCGACAGCAAGCCCCTGTTGGTGGAGCAGGAACAGGTACAGGCGGAGCTGCAGATGCTGGAGCGCCAGTTGCAGATGGCCACGGGCGAGAAGAACTCCCTGGCCACCCAGGCCGATGCCCTGATGGGGGTGAGTGAGTCGTTGAGCGCTGCCTCGCGCCAGGGGGTGGCCCAATCCCAGGCCGCCCTCGCCTTTGAGCGACAGGAGCTGGAGCGCTACCGCTTTCTGGCGGCGGAGGGTGCCGTGCCCCGCAGCCTGGTGGATGAACGCCAGGCGCGCCAGATTGTGAGTGAGGCCGAGCTGTTGAAAGCGGTGCAGGGGGTCACGGAGCAGCAGGCCCGTGGGGTGAGCGAGCTGGCTCGCCTGCGGCAGGCCGAGTTTCAGGCCCGCTCCTCCGCCGATGAGCTGCAAAAGCAGGTTCTGCAGCGGCAGGCACGGCTGCAGCAGCTGCGCCGGGCCATTGGCCAGACCAGGGTGGTGGCGCCGATCCAGGGTTCGGTGTTGAGCACCACGCTTCGCCATCCCGGCCAGGTGTTGCAGCCCGGTGAAACCCTGGCTGTGATCGCACCGCTGGAAGGGCCGCTGGAGGTGCGGTTGCAGGTGCCCTCCGAATCCATTAGCCAGCTGCGTTCGGGCCAAGAGGCGGTGGTGCGGGTTTCGGCTTGTCCCACGGCGGAGTTTGGCGTTTTGCCGGCCTCAGTTGAAAGTGTGGCCGCCGATGTGGTGCCCCAGAAGGAGGGTGAGGCCAGCTACGACGTGGCCCTTACGCCGCAGCGCCGTGGCCTTGAGGGGCGCAACGGCAGTTGTGCGTTGCGCCCCGGCATGGCGGTGAATGCCGACGTGGTGACCAGACGCACCACTGTGCTGATGTTTCTCCTGAATAAGCTGCGAATTCGTGGCTGACCGTTTTTTGTTGGCTTATTCCCCCCCATGCTGTGGGTATCATGAGTGGAGCGCATGAACACGCGTGTTTGCACCAATTGCACCTTCTGGGATCAGTCGAATGTGCTGCAAATGAGCAGCCTGGGCTCCATTGCACCCTGCACCCGCCATTCCCCCAACCGCTACTCCCTGCAAAAGGTTGACCTCACCCAGGCCATGCATGACAGCCTCCCTTTTGGCGATGCCGATGTGGGGCTCCATATGCGCCTGCCGATGGCCGTATGGCCCTACACCTCGGCGAGTAACTATTGCGGAGACTTCTACCCCTGTGATCTCGATGAGTGTGTTCGACGCAGCCAGAATCGTGCTGCCCCGCTGGTGTAGCGGGGCCCGTTCTCAGCCTTCCACCTTCACGGTCACGGAGGTGACGATGTTGGCTTTGGGCACCGTGACGGTGAGCAGGCCATCGCGGTAGCTGGCCTGCAGCTGTTCGCGATGGATCGGTTGTTGGAAGCGGAAGCTGCGGCTCCAGGTGCCGTAGCGGATTTCACTCAGCAGTGGCGCCTTGGCATCGGCTTCTGGGTCCTGCTGGTGTGGGTTGTGGCGTTCCGCGCTGATCACCAGGGTGCGGTCGGTGGCTTTGACCTCGATGGCATCCTTGGCCACGCCGGGCAATTCCACGATCACCACAAAGGCTTCGGCGCTTTCATGCACCTCTGCGGCCGGACTCGTGTCACGACTGGGGCGTTGTTGGTTGAGTTGCTGCTCCAGACGATCAAACAGTTCAAACGGGGAAGGGGAGTGCAGGGTTCGCATGGTTGGTTTGGCGATGGATGCGTGGTTTGCGGGGTTGTTGTTGGCCCCCGGTTGTTGCACTGTCGCCGCTCGTCTCAGGGGTGGGGGGCGGGGCAGCCGAACCGCTCGATTCGGCCCTCACTCCAGTGGTGCGGTAGACCCCACCGAATTGCCGCAATAGCCGATGGCCAGCTTGGTGCCATGGCCTGCCCATTGGCTTATCTTGAGGTTGAGGGGAGGAATGGTCACCAACCCGCCCTCTTCTCCTACAGAGTCCGGCCAGGTGTTGCCCGAGCCGGTGTGCGTTCCGGAGGTGCGATTGGATGAACCCCACAATGTCCAGCCGCGGTGGCGCAGCGCGAACGCCATCCCGTTCTTGACGTCATGTTATTGATGAGCCATAGGCCATGTTTAAGCCCCCCTTTCTGAACCCCTGGGCTGCATAGCCCGGGCCGGGTTGACAGCTGAGGAGGTCAAGCCTCGAGCATCTCTCCCCAGTGCCGTGACCCGTTTGTCTCTGCCTGCACGTTGGCAGGCCCCATCGTTGGATCCCCGACACCCGACCGGCAGCCTTCCTTTTCGGGGGGCAGCCGCAACCGGTGCTAAGGCGCCCCCCACGGGGCGCCTTCCCCTATGGAGCGCTGCAGGCAGCAGTTCCGTTGTCAGGCTGAGGTGGTCGGTGTCCTGCACGCCATGCCCACCAGCTGTGATCACCATCCCCATCCGGCGGCAGCAGCAGCGGTCGAGGGCATGGCCAAGGACCCCATCTGCGGCATGGTCGTGCCCAGGGCCACGGCCCTCTGGGCCGAGCAGGGTGGTCGCCGGTTCTGGTTCTGCAGCCAGGGGTGTCGCCAGAGTTTCCTCAACCCGGAGCGCGAGCTGCGCCAGATGCGGCGGCGGATGGGCATCGCCGTGGGCGGGGTGGTGTTGCTGGCCGTGTTGCGGGCCGGCTCCCTGGTGGCTTTGGCCGCGGGCGTCAGCCTGCTGAGTTGGGTGCCCCTGGCCCCCCTCCCCTGGATGACCTGGGGGGTGTGGCTGTTCGTGCTCACCACACCGGTGCAGTTCATCGGGGGCTGGGGTTTTTACAGCGGCGCCTGGGCGGCCCTGAGGCGCCGCAGCCTCAACATGGACGTGCTGATCGCCCTGGGAACTTCGGTGGCCTACGGGTACAGCGTGATGGTGGTCTTCACCCCGCAGTGGTTGCCGGTGGCGGTGGACCAGCGCGATGTGTATTTCGAAGTGTCGGCGGTGGTGATCGCCTTCGTGTTGATCGGCAAGGTGATGGAGGAGAGCATCAAGCAGCGCTCCTCGGCAGCGGTGCGGCGGCTGATGGACCTGCGCCCCGCCACGGCAATCGTGCTGCGCGAGGGCCAGGAGCTGCGGTTGCCGATCGAGGCGGTGGTCGATGGCGACATCCTGTTGGTGCCCCCCGGGGCGACGGTGCCCGCCGATGGCGAGGTGATCGCCGGCCAATCCAGCGTTGACGAGGCCCTGATCACG
This sequence comes from Cyanobium sp. M55B138, assembly GCA_018400215.1. GTDB lineage: Bacteria > Cyanobacteriota > Cyanobacteriia > PCC-6307 > Cyanobiaceae > NIES-981. The sequence goes on from JAGYNF010000055.1 coordinate 3,376, forward strand.
GGCGAGGCGATGCCGGTGAGCAAACGGGAGGGGGCGGAGTTGATCGGCGGCACCATCAACGGCACGGGCGTGCTGCGCATGCGCGCCACCCGGGTGGGATCGGCCACGGCCCTGGCCCAGATCATCCGGATTGTGGAGGAGGCCCAGACCAGCTCGGCGCCGGTGCAGCGCCTGGCCGATCAGGTCACCGCCTGGTTTGTGCCGGCGGTGATGCTGTTGGCGGTTCTCACCCTGGTGGCGTGGAGCCTGGCGGGCCAGTTCAGTGCCGGACTCCTGGCCTTCATCGCCGTGCTGGTGATCTCCTGCCCCTGTGCCCTGGGGATTGCCACCCCAGCTGCCCTGATGGTGGGGGTGGGCAAGGGGGCCCAGCTGGGCATCTTGATCCGCAGCGGCGAGGTGCTCGAGCGGGTGGAGCGGCTCACCACCGTGGTGTTCGACAAAACCGGCACCCTCACGGAGGGTCGGCCCCGGCTCACGGCGCTGGTGGCCTGTGCGGCCCTGTCGGACGACGCGCTACTGCAACGGGCTGCTTCCCTGGAGCATGGCTCCAGCCATCCCCTCGCAACGGCCCTTGCGGAGGCTGCTGCCGCGCGGTCGCTGCCGCTGCTCCCCGCAAACGATGGTCAGGCCGTGCTGGGGGAAGGGGTGCGGGCCAATCTGGTGTGTGGTGGCGCCGAGCAGCCCCACTGGCTCGGCAACCGCCGGTTGGCGGGCCGCCATCTCGAGGCGCTGCCGGAACGGGTGCAGCAGCACCTCAACCAACTGGAGGCAGGGGGCAACACGGTGATGCTGTTGGGCCGGCAGGGGGAGGTGTTGGCCGTGTTGGCGGTTGCCGACCGGGTGAAGCCGGAGGCCCGTGAGGCGGTGGAGCTGTTGCTGCAACGGTGCATCAAGGTGGTGCTGCTCAGCGGCGATAACCGCACCACGGCCCAGGCGATTGCGGCCCAGGTGGGCATCCGTGAGGTGATTGCCGAGGTGCGGCCGGCGGCAAAGGCCGACACCATTCGCAGCCTGCAGGCCGCTGGCGAGGTGGTGGCGATGGTGGGAGATGGCGTCAACGACGCCCCGGCTCTGGCCACGGCGGATATCGGCATTGCCATCGGCTCCGGTTCGGATGTGGCCAAGGAGGCGGGCGACATCCTGCTGCTGCGCGATGACGTGCGCGATGTGGTCACCGCCCTGGGTCTGTCGCGGGCGACGATGCGGCGCATTCGCCAGAACCTGTTCTGGGCTTTCATCTACAACATTCTGGGGGTGCCGATTGCCGCCCTGGGCTGGCTCAACCCGATGATCGCCGGCGCCGCCATGGCGCTCAGCTCCCTCTCGGTGATCGTGAATTCAGCCCTGTTGGGCCGCTATCGCAAGGCCTGATTCACCCCAGATTCACGGCAGACCTGGGGGTTGCGATTCAATGCACGCGCCTCAGGCCCAGCCCAGCCTCCATAGGGTGGAGGTAGTAGAGAGCGGGGGAAGCCATGGTCACCGAATTCAATTCATCGAGCCGCTGGGATTGCAGTGACATGGCTGGTTGCCTGGACGCGCCTCACTGGCCCGTGGACATGCCCATGGACGGCTGGTTGCAGCTGCAGGGTGAGCAGGAGATCACGCTGTCGGTGAATCTCATCGACTTCAGCGCCCGCGGTGTGGGCGTTCTGCTGCGCGCACCCCATCCGGTGCCACGGGGTTGCTGCGGTGTGTTGATCACCCAGGCCCACGGTGCCGGCTGCAGTTATCGCCAGGTGCGCTGTTGTCAGCAGCGTCCCTATGGGCAGCAGCAGCAACTCCAATACGTTGAACTGGTGTTTGACATGGCCCCTTAGCGGCGTGCTGACTGGCTGCAGGGGCTGTTGATACTCGTTTGTTGTTGATACTATTTTGGGGGGCTCAATGATAGTGATTGGGCACAAAGAACTGCTCGTTTATGGGAGGTCTCTGGTAATCGCCACCACCTTGGCGAGGCGGGAGCTCAAAGGGTTCGGGCGTCATATCCTCATAGGGCACCTTGCTGAGCAGGTGACGGATGCAGTTCAATCGGGCTCGCCGTTTGTCATTGGCCTCCACGGTGAACCATGGGGCCTCGGGAATGTTGGTGCGTGCAAACATCTCATCCTTTGCCCGTGAAAATTCCACCCAGCGATCCCGGGATTCCAGATCCATCGGGCTGAGTTTCCAGCGGCGTGCCGGATCACTGAGCCTGGAGCGGAAACGTTCCTCCTGTTCCTCATCGCTCACCGAAAACCAGTATTTGATCAGGGTGATGCCACTGCGCACCAACATCCGCTCAAATTCCGGACAGGACAGCATGAATTCATCCACCTGTTCCGGCGTGCAGAATCCCATCACCTTCTCCACGCCGGCGCGGTTGTACCAGCTGCGGTCGAATAGCACCATCTGCCCCGCTGAGGGGAAGTGCTCTGTGTAGCGCTGGAAATACCACTGGCTCTTCTGCTGGTCGGATGGGGTGCCCAGGGCCGCCACCTGGCAGCCCCGGGGGTTGAGTGGCTCGGTGATGCGCTTGATCGTGCCGCCCTTGCCTGCCGCATCCCGACCTTCAAACAGAATGATCAGCCGGTAGCCCACATGTTTGATCCAGTACTGCATCTTCACCAGCTCCACCTGCAGGCTGGCCAGTTCCTTCTCGTAGAGCTTGCGATCCAGCTTCGGCGGCCGTCCTTCGGAGTGGGCAGCGAAGTCATCCAGGATCGGTGAGGGGTGGTACAGGTCGTTGCCTGCGGCCCCCGCCAGCGCCTGCGGTGCAGGGCCACCCTTGGGCTTGCTGACTTTGGACTTGTCGGCTTTGGACTTGCTGGATTTGGATTTGCTGGATTTGTCTTTCATGACCCTGCTTGGCGAGCGGCACTGAATTCCACTCTGCACCCATAGATCGTTTGTGTGACCGCACCAGCCATCGATGTAACCGTCGGCGTGATTGTTGGAATCTCTTCCGGATTTTCCCAATCCCCCGCTCAGGGGCGCCGTGCCTGCAGCAACCAGCGCAGCAGCGACTTGCCATCGCACCCCCCATGGCTGGATCAATCCCCACCATGGATTGGCCCACGCCTGGGGAATCCTGTTGCTTAGGGTCCGGCCATGGATGGCGTTCGGCCCCTCACCGCCCACCCCCCGCGGCGTTTGGCCTTCTCGGTGATTGCCACGGTGGTGTTGGGGCTGAGGGGCCCCGATCGCCAGGCCCTGTTCGCCGCGTTCAAAATCTGCACGCGGGGGCTGTTCTTCCTCCCCCTGCGGCTGCTGGTGCGGGCCAGCTGCGTGCATCCCGCCCCGGCATGACCACCGCCCCAGGCCCGGCGCAACCGCCCCAGCTCGTGTGGTTCAAGCGGGACCTGCGCATCCACGACCACAGGCCCCTGCTGGAGGCCAGTCGCTCTGGCCCGCTGCTGCCGCTGTTGGTGGTGGAACCGGAGCTCTGGCGGCAAGCCGACGTCTCGGCGCGCCAGTGGGCCTTCGCCGCCGAAGCGATCGCGGAGCTGCGCGAGGAGCTGGCGGCCCTGGGGCAGCCGCTGGTGGTGCGGGTGGGCGACGTGGTGGCGGTGCTGGAGCGGGCCAGGCGCCAGCTGGGGGTGGCGGCCGTGTGGAGCCATGAGGAAACGGGCAACGGCTGGACTTTTGCGCGCGACCAGAGGGTGGCCGCCTGGGCCCGCCGCCATGGCATCGCCTGGCAGGAGCTTCCCCAGTTCGGGGTGGTGCGGCGCCTGGGCAGCCGCGATGGCTGGTCGCGCCGCTGGCAGGCGCGCATGGTGGAGCCGATCCTGCCGCCGCCCCTGGCGTTGCCGCCCCTGCCGGGGCTCGACCCCGGCCCGATTCCCAGCGCTGCCGACCTCGCCCTGGCCCCCGACCCCTGCCCCGGGCGCCAGCCGGGTGGTCGCCGTGCCGGCCTGGCGCTGCTGCACAGTTTTTTGGCCGAGCGCGGCCGGGCCTATCACCGCGAGCTCTCCAGCCCGCTCACGGCTTTTCGCAGTTGCTCGCGCCTTTCGCCCCACCTGGCCTGGGGCACGCTGTCGCTGCGGGAGGTGGTGCAGGCCAGTCGGGCAGCGCCGCAGGCGGAGGTTGGAGGCGGCGATGCCATTCCCCGCCTGCCGCGCCGTGCCCTTGAGGAGCGGCTGCACTGGCACTGCCACTTCATCCAGAAGTTGGAGAGCCAGCCGGATCTGGAGTGGCGTGAGCTGCATCCGCTCACCGCCGGCCTGCGGGATGGCGAAGCCGACTGGCTGGAGCTGCCCCAGGCAGAGCGGTTGGCGGCCTGGGCTGCCGGGCGCACGGGGCTGCCGTTTGTGGATGCCTGCATGCGGGCCCTGATCGCCACGGGGTGGATCAACTTCCGCATGCGCGCCATGTTGATGTCGGTGGCGAGCTACCACCTCTGGCTGCCCTGGCGCCAGAGCGGCCTGGTGCTGGCCCGCCGCTTCGTCGACTACGAGCCCGGCATCCACTGGTGCCAGTGCCAGATGCAATCGGGCACCACCGGCATCAACACGATCCGCGTCTACAACCCGATCAAGCAGGGCATCGACCACGACCCGGAGGGCCGGTTCATTCGCCAGTGGCTGCCGGAGCTGCTGCCGCTGCCGGCGGCCCTGGTGCATCAGCCCTGGCGCCTCGACCCCCTGCAGCAGGAGCAGCTGGGCTGGCGGCTGGGCGATGTCTATCCCGCCCCGATTGTGGATCCGGCCGCCGCCGCCAAGGCCGCCCGCGAGCGCATCCATGCCCGCCGCCAGGCGCTGGGGTTTGCGGCCCTGGCCGATGCCATCCAGCAGCGCCACGGCTCGCGCCGCGCCGGCTTGCCCCCCAGTGGTGGGCGAAGGCGGCGCCCTGGGGCAAGCGCACCCGGCCAGCTCTGCCTGGAGCTCGGCGACGTTGCCGCGGAGCCTGGCTAGGTTCCAGCAGCGTTTCTGTGCAGGCAATGGTTGGGCCGATGGCGATGATCTTGCCCAAGTTTTTGCTGGCGGCCACCCTGGCCCTGTTCCACCTGGTGGGTCCCCTGCCGGCGGACCTGGGGGTTCAGGCTGGCGCCCTGGCGCCCTGCCCGTCGCCAGCCCACTGCGCCCGCGCCGCCTGGAGCGTGCCCAATCCCCAGGCCGCCCTGGCGGCGCTGGTGCCGGTGATCGAGGCCACCCCCCGCACGGCCGTGGTGGAGCGGGGCGACGGCTACCTGCATGCCACTGCCACCAGCGCCTTTTTCGGTTTTGTGGATGATCTTGAGCTCTACGCCGACTCCGCCCATGGGCTGCTGCAGGCCCGTTCGGTGTCGCGGCTGGGCGATTCCGATCTGGGGGTGAACGCCCAACGGCTCGAGGTCCTACATCGGGCCCTGATCCAGCCAGGGCTCGAGGAAGGCGAGGGGGCGCGCCATGGTGGCTGAGAAGCCCAGGATGCCCGGATCCCGGTGCGCGTAGAGCAGCGTGTCGTCCCGATCGAGCAGGTAGGTGCCCCCCCGCTGCGTCAGTGCCCTGTCGTGGGGCACATAGGTGCGCCAGTGGCCCAGCACCTCGGCCATGTTGCCCAGCCTCACCGTGGCTAGCTCAAAGGGACGCTGGAACCCGCGACTCCCCACGTAGCCGCGCAGCACCTCGGCCAGGGTGCCGGGTGAGCCCACCCCGGCGCACATCAGCAGCAGGTTGGGCCACGGACCGCCAAAGCCCTCCAGCCCCCCATAAAGCCCAAGCTGGCGGTGCAGGGCGCCATCGGCATCCACCTGCAGCCGGGCCTCGGGGA
>JAGYNF010000056.1 GCA_018400215.1 Cyanobium sp. M55B138
GCCTGACGCAGGCAATCGGCCGGGAGCCTGACCGCCAGGCTGTTCCCCCAGCGGCGGATCGCCTGCTGGAAGTGCTGGCTGGCGTCAGCGGAGCGATCTTGAGGCCTGGACTGTGTCAAGGGACGTCTTTGGCTGCTCACGGCCACCTGTAGAGACATGACTCTACGTCCGGCTCTGGCTTTCAGTGCTGCAGATGCCGCCGGCTCCAGCCAGTGATGGTGGCCTCCACGTTCTCCAGGTGCCACTGCAGCGGCCCGCGTCCCGGGGTGCAGCCCCAACGCCTGTAGTGCTTCCCGGGGGTGAGCACCCCCCGCAGCGCACGAAGCGCCCCTGCTGGTCGACCAGGGCGCCGGTGTTGTTGCGTCAGAGCCGCACCGTCCCGCGGCCGCAGGCCAGGCGGATGCGCTGCTGGATCTCGTGGTCGCTTGGGGAGGAGTCCATGCCTCCTGTTGCCGGGCTGGCCGTCAGGCATCTGCATGTATTGGCCGAATTGGATCGGCGCCCAATACCTGCGCACCCCGCGCAGCGGTACTACGATGATCAGATCTGTCGTACGGGGATCTGTCCCTGCGGGCCATGCCGCTGACCGTCAGGCTGGACAGCGAGACCGAGCACTGTCTTCACGAGCTTCTGGCGGAAACCGGCCAGGACAAGAGTTCCCTGATCCGTCAGCTGATCCGCGAGCGCTGGCAACAGCGCCAACCCAGTCCATCGATCGCCCAGCAGATCGGCGGCCATCCGGAGTGCTTCCTCGACACCTTGCCGTCCGGCAGTGCGGATCGTGAACAGCGGCGGCACCTTCTGGGTCAGGCACTCGCCGCACGACAGGCGCAGCGGCGCTGATGCGGCGGATCTTGGTCGATTCAGGCATCCTGCTGAGCTATTACCAGCAGCAGGAGCCCCTCCATGCAGCGGTCGTCGGCTTCTTTGAGCAGACCGCGGCGCAGTTGATCACCTCACCGATCTGCATCGCCGAGGTGCTCTGGCTGCTGGGGGATCAAAGGGATCCGCGCGTCTTGTCGGCTCAGAACCACCTGCTTGGAGCTGTCAGCCATGGCGGCATCGCGGTGATTGATCTGCTCCCGGAGGATTACGCCCGCATTGCGGAACTCAACGAGCGCTATGCCGATCTGCCCGGCGATTTCGCCGATCTCACCTTGGTGACGATCTCGGAGCGACTGGATGTCGCCGAGATCCTCAGCCTGGACAGCGACTTCGCTGTCTACCGGCGTTTCCGGCGTGAACCGTTCTGCCGCGTTCCGCTCGGCTGAGCGCGTTGCTGGCTTGAACAACACGGAGTGACCCCGTGAGCCTGATGACCCAGGGAGGGTTCCATGCCCGCATCGACTACGACGAAGACACCGACCTGTTCCGCGGCAAGCCCATCGCCGAGCTGGTGCCGCGCTGCGAGGTTCGTTGCCGGATCAACAGTCCAGTGGCGTGGAGACCATGCGGGCGTTGCGGGATGAGCCCGGCGCATGATGCTCTACATCGATACCTGCGTGCTGCTGGGCTTTGAGCGCAGCCTGGCGTTGGGCCTGCTGGTGCTGGAACTCGACCTTGCGAGCAGCCGATGCCCTGCACTTGGCCATCGCCAGCGGCCATACCAAATGTCGGCGGGGAAGTCGATTTCCAGGACCAAGACGATCCTGCGGCGTCCAGTGATGTTTTGGATTGACAGCCCACTGCTTCTGACCGCAATCAGCGGTTGCGGGGCTTGATCAACTGCAACACCTGGGGGCCATTGGCGGCCAGACGTCGCTCGCAATTGAGGGCGGCAAGAATGGCTTTGGCCGCTTGGTCGAGATCGCCAACAGCAACGGCTTCTAACGCTCGCCGCTCATGCCCCAACACTTCAGCCTGAAGACGGCTGCGGGAATCTGCGACACCCTGATCGATCAGCGTGGCCGCTCGGGATTTGGTGGGAAGGGTGGCAATCATGGGAAACTGAAATGGCTTGGCAACGGATGGTGATGGCTGATTGGTAGGCACACTGAGATCAACCTGCCAAGGCCTGCATCAGGAGCGCAGCAAATCCAATGCAATCAAACGCCAATTCTACGTGGGCGGGAATCTAGCCAATGCAGGATCTCCGCCTCAACCAACACTGCTGTACCTCGGCACTGTCCTCTTGAAGATGGTCACACGGGTGACCCTTAGGTGCCGGGCTCTTCGCAGTTGCCACCGAGGGCAGCGATCTGATCACGCAGCACCTGGACGCGGTTGGCATCTCCCCGGGTCATGGCCACGGCCAGGGCAAATTCCAGCTTTTCAAGCTGATGATCCATTTCAACGCCAGGCTGGGGGGCATGGGCCGGGGCGCCGGCCACCGCCAGACCCATCGCGAAGGCACGTGGGGTTGAGGCGTGGGAGAAGAGCGGAGCCCGGGAGGCGCCACCGTGGGACTGCGCGTTCTCTTGGGAGGGAATGGGGAAAGCCATGGCTGACTTTCTTTTCATTCTGACACCGCTGACCAGGAGCGGGGAAGTCTCTGCCCAGCCAATCCCCTGCCAACTCGCGCTCATGCCGCCTGTGGCTGTCCACTGCTGCTGGGGGCCAGGTCTGGACCGGCGGGCAGGTCATCGCTGTCTTCCGATGGGCCATCAAGACCCAACAGACAGCGGCAGTCATGCAACAGCCGCTCCACAGTCTCCAAGCTGGCGAGCTCATCCGGCTCACGATTGGAGGCGCTGTCGTGCAGACGCGTGAGCTGCAGCTCCATCGCCTGAAGGCGCTGTTCCAGCTTCACGAGCCGCTGGGAGAGGGCGTGGGTGGCCTGGGCCAGATCCTCGGTGTTGCGGCTGATGCGGAAGGAAACCGATTCGGCTGCCATGGCTGTCCAACGATGATGCCGATCACAGCACACAAACCACAGGACAGCCACGATGACCACCCCCTGGGTGTTGCTGCTGCAGGCCCTGACTGGGATCTGTGGAGGACTCCTGGCCCTGAAAACCGGCATTCCCGCTGCCCCCCTGGCGGGCGCCCTCCTGGGGGCTGGGCTGGTGAGCCTGAGTGGCCAGGTTGAAAGCGCCACCTGGCCCGCCGGAACGCGCACCGTGCTGGAGATCGCCATCGGCACCGTGATTGGCAGCGGCCTCACCTCCGTTGCGCTCAACGAACTGCGCCAGCTGTGGCGACCGGCCCTGCTGATCACGGTCACCCTGGTGCTGACGGGCCTGGCGGTGGCGCTGGTGTGCAGCCGCTTCCTGGGGGTGGATCCGGTGGTGGCCCTGCTCGGTGCCGCACCTGGGGGCATCAGCGGCATGAGCCTCGTGGGCGCTGAATTCGGGGTGGGGGCCGCCGTGGCCGCTCTCCACGCCATCCGGCTGATCACGGTGCTGATCGTGCTGCCCCTGGTGGTGCGGCTGCTGCTGCCCCAGGTCGAGCCCCCCCATTGAAACGCCCGTCAAACCCCACCGGAGCGGTGCCCCCACCCTCGACGCCCGCCAACCCGATCGATAGGTTGGACCCTGCTTCCCCTCTTGAAGCCATGGGCTTTCGGCTGCTCACCCTGATCGGTTCCCGCATCACCATGGGCTTGGCTCGTCGCAATCCTTGTCGCCATCAGGGGGGGTGGATCGTGCCGATGGCCCTGATGGCTGGCCTGATGGCCACCGCAGCACTGCCCGCCCTCGCCCGCAACGAGGAGGCGGGCCGCAAGGGGGCCGAGATCTATTGCTTCATGCGCAACAACGGCAACAGCCATCAGGTGAGCTGGGATGCCGCCTATGCGGTGATCAAGCGGCAGGGCGACCGGCTGTTCCGAACCTCGCCCCAGCATGCGGCGGTGCTGATCACCGAAGCCGTGGTGCAAAATTCTGCGGAGTATCCCGATTGCGGCCGCTACCTGGGCGACCTCTATCAACAGCCCGAACCCAGCGAGAAGAGCAGCCAGCCCGCAACCGGCAACACCCGCAGCGATCGCTACGGCTACTGACCCCCCCTCTCGCCAGAGCCTGCGCGCTCCCAACACCCGTGGCCCGCATCCTGGTTATCCACTGGCAGCCCAGCCTGCTGGCCCTGGCCCTGGCCCTGGTGGCCGTGGGCTGCGCCGAAGAGCCGCTGCCTGAGCAGGGCATCCGCCGTGGCGACTGCCTGCGGGATCTGAGCCTGGCCAACCTGGAGGAGCGGCTGCAGGAGTGCCATGGGGTGGTGAAGGCCTTTCCAACGGACCCCGCCCCCCTGAACGATCGCTATCTGCTGCACAGCCTGCTGGGCAACGACCAGGCGGCCTGTGGGGATCTACGCCAGGCGGTGGAGCTGGCCCGGGCCATCCCCGCGAGCCAATTGGATGAACAACTCCGCACCGACCTGCAGGTGCGTGAACAGCTCTGCAAGGCGGGCGAGCCGAACTCACCAGTGGCCCAATAACTCCCGCACCATGGCCGGCAACGAACGGCGCTGCAGCTGCTGCTCACCTCGGTGCAGGGCCAGGGCAATCCGCTCCGCCTTGCTGGCAATCAGGGCATCGACCAGCTGGTCGGCGACCCCGAGTTGGAGCCAATGGCTGGTGAGGCTGCGGCCCATGCCAATGCGGTGGCAGCGATCCTCGGCCTGCTCCGCATCCCCCGGCGTCCACGGCCGCTCCAGCAGCACCACATGGCAGGCGCGGTGCAAGGTGAAGCCAAGCCCCCCGGTGCCATAGGTGGCCACCAGCAGATCGCCGCTGCCGGCCTGAAAGGCATCGACCAGACGCTGACGCTCGGCCACGGGAACAGCTCCGGTGAGCAGCGACCCGGTGCCGAGTCGCTGCACCAGCAGGCTTGCACTGGCCAGAAAGGCCGTAAACACCACCACCGACTGGCCCTGCTCCAGCAGCGGGCGCACCAGGGCCTCCGCCGCCGGCAACTTGTAGTCGGAGCTGATCTGACGCAGGGCCGTGAACACCGCCAACACCTCGGCGTCGCGATGCACCTCACCCCGGGCCGAGCGGCGGCGGTACGCGAGCACCGTGTGCTCAAGGCGATGCTCAAAGCCCCGGGCCTGGCTGGCATCAAGCGCCACGGGTTGGAGCAGCCGCCGCTTGGGGGGCAGGTCGAGGCAGTCCTGTTTGCGGCGGTGCAGCACCAGCGGACGAATCAAGCGCTGCAACTCGCCCAGGTTGCTGGCACCGTCAGCCTGCCAGATGCGGGTGCCGCGGCGATCACGCCAGTGGCCCTGGCAGAACAGCTCCTCGTAGCGGCGCTGGTCCTGGGCCAGGGGATGGCCGATGGCGGCCAACAGCGGAAACAGCTGCACGGGCCGGCCGTTCTTCATCGGCGTGCCCGTGAGCAACCAGATGGCCCGCAGGCGGGGATGGCGGGCCAGCCGCAGCAAGCCGCGGCAACGGCGGGTGTGCAGGTTCTGGGCGAAGTGGGCCTCATCGGCGATCAACACCGTGCCCGCCAGCGGCAACTCCAAGGGCAGCCGCGCCCAGCTGTGCAGCTCCAAGTGCAGGCCCAAGGCCAACGCCTCACTGCGCCAGTGGTCGTGCAGGCCCACTGGAGCCAGCACCACGATGCGGCAATCCGCGCACCGCACCATGGCCCGCGCCGCAGCAAGGGCGGAGAGGGTCTTGCCCAGGCCCATGGCATCGGCCAGCACCGCCCCCCGACGGGCCAGCAACCAGCGGGCCGCCGCCCGCTGGTGGGCAAACAGCTCACGCCCATCCGCCAACGGCCCCTGCAGGGCGGCGGCGGCCACGAGCTGGCGATGGGGCGGCAGGGGGGGCAAGGGCAACAGCAGCCAAGCCAGCCAGCGCTCCAGTTCCGGATCGAGCGGGAAACGACCCGCCAGCACCTGCTGCAGCGCCGGTGCTGCCTCCAGGGGAAAGTCCCAGCAGCGTCCCGGCCCATTCCACTGCCCCCGCGGCCGCACCGCCCGCAGCTGGGCCTGGGTCACGGCGTCGTAGGGACTGATCACCTCAATGCGACCGGTGGCCCCGAGCCGCAACAGGCAGCGCATCGGCAAAACAGCAGCCCCCGACACATTGCCACCCGTGGCGATCGCGCCAAACTTTTGGCAGCCGAACATGGCGCATGCAGGCCCGGGATGGACGACCCGCCGGACGCTCCAGCGACGGAGTGTTCCTCGAAGATCTCTGCCCCAAATTCAGGTTGCGCCGCTGGCGCCAGTCGTTGCACCAGCTCACCCACCAGTGCTGCATCTACTGCGGCCAGCGCTCCGAATCCATCGACCACGTGCGCCCCAAGTGCCAGGGCGGCCCGAGTGTCACCGAAAACTGCGTGCCCGCCTGCCTGGCCTGCAATGGCCACAAGGGGGATATCGAGGCATTCCACTGGTATCGCAAACAGAGCTTCTATGACCCCCGCCGCGCCATGGCGATCCGGGCCTGGACCGAGGGGGATCTGCGCCTAGCCCTGAAGTTGCTGGAGCTCGTGGGCCCGGTGGCGCCGGCCGACGGCACTCACCACACACGGCAGGCCGCCACGCCGTTGTGGCGCTGGCAGATCGCCGCCTGATCCTGGGGGGCCTCGGGAGCCATCCCCAGGGCAAGCGCCAGCAGCAAACCTGCCACCAGCGCCGGCACCAGGCCGCGCCCCGGGGACTGCCGCTGGACAGACACCGCCGACGGACTGGGGCGCAGCCCCACCGAACCGGAACGCCTGCGCTGGAGATCAGCACCTGCGAGCATCAAGCCAACCATGACAAGCAACCGTGAGTGATACAGGTGTACTCATGGAAGGCGCCGCTGTCAAGCCGGGCGGGCGGCTGCTAGTGCTGGGCGGCGGTTACAGCGGGCTGCGCTTCGGCCGGGCCGCCGCCCAGCGGGGCTTCGAGGTGCTGCTCACCAGCCGGCAAAGACGCCCGCAGGACGCCGCCCTGCGCTGGCTGGTCTTCGACAGTGAAGCCAACGACAGCGGCGGTGAAACAGCAGGGCTGGAGGGCATCACCCACGTGCTGATGGCCGCTGCACCCAACGGCCAGGGGGATGATCCAATGCTGCCGCAGCTGGCGGCCATGCTGCAGCGGCAGCCGCTGCAGTGGGTGGGCTACCTGTCCACCACGGGGGTGTACGGCTGCACTGGTGGGGCCTGGGTCGACGAAACCACGCCACCCCGGCCCCGCCCGGGTCGCAGCCAGTGGCGGCTCGAAGCCGAGCGGGCCTGGCAGGCCACGGGGCTGCCTGTGCAGGTGTTTCGTCTGCCGGCCATCTATGGGCCCCACCGCTGCCCCTTCGAGGGCCTGCGCCAGGGCACCAGCAAGTTGGTGCACAAACCTGGCCAGGTGTTCTCGCGCGTGCACGTCGACGACATCGTGGGCAGCCTGCTGCACTGCATCGCCCTGCCGGAGAAGCGGCGGCCTGCGGTGCTCAACGTGTGCGATGACTGCCCCTGCCCCTCCAGTGAAACCCTGGGCTTTGCCGCCCATCTGCTGGGGCTGCCCTTGCCGGACGCGGTGCGCTTTGCGGAGATTGAAACCAGCCTCAGCCCCATGGCCCGCAGCTTCTGGGGCGAAAACCGCCGGCCCAGCAACCACCTGCTCTGCCAACAGCTGGGCTACAGCCTGCGCTACCCCAGCTACCGCGAGGGCTTCCGGGCCTCGCTGGCGGAGGAGGAGGGCAGCCGGGCAGCGGGCGAGACGGGGGCACAGTCGGGCACGCCAGGATCGGCCACGTAGGGGACGCCCAGATCCTGGAGAAATCGGCCCCAGCGCACCTCAATCCAGCCACGGCGCAGGCCCGTGCCCAGACCCAGCACCAACCCCACCAGCACCAACCAGCGCAGCATGGGACACTCCACCAGCAGCCAGGGTCCATCCAACTCGATCAACCCGCGGCTGGCCATCAGCCTGGGGGATCCGGCCGGCATCGGCGCCGAGGTGGTGCTCAAGGCCCTGGCCCGGCCCTGGCCGCCCGACCTGCAGCCGGTGCTGGTGGGCTGTCGCCGCTGGCTGGAGCAGACCTACACCCACCTGCGCTCCCAGCAAACAGCCCCCCTGCGCGACCCCGCAGGCCTGGAGATCCTCGACCTGCCGCTCGACGAGCCGGTGCGGACGGGCCAGGGCAACCCGGCCACGGGAAGCGCCAGCTTTCGCTGGCTCAGCGCCGCAGCAGCCCTGGTGCAACGCGGTGACTGCCGAGCCCTGGTGACCGCGCCGATCGCCAAGGCCAACTGGCACAGCGCCGGCCACCCCTACCCGGGCCAGACGGAACGGCTGGCGGAACTGGCCGGGGTGGCGGAGGCAGCGATGCTGTTCACCGCCCGGGCCCCCACGGGCCAGTGGCGGCTCAACACCCTGCTGGCCACCACCCACATCCCCCTGGCGGAGGTGCCCCGGCGGCTCAATCCAGCGCTGGTGCAGCGCAAACTGACCTTGCTGCTGGACTTCTGCAGCCGCTTCAGCGCCGCCCCCCACCTGGTGGTGGCCGGCCTCAACCCCCATGCCGGCGAAGCCGGCGCCCTGGGGCGGGACGAGCTGGACTGGCTGGAGCCGGCCCTCGCCGCCTGGCGCAACAGCCATCCCGGCGTGCAGCTGGAGGGGCCCCGGCCAGCGGACACCTGCTGGCTCGATGCCGGCAGGGCTTGGAACGGCGGCGCACCGGGCCCGGATGGCTATCTGGCGCTGTACCACGACCAGGGCCTGATCCCGGTGAAGCTGCTGGCCTTTGACGCCGCCGTGAACACCACCCTGGGGCTGCCATTCCTGCGCACGTCCCCCGACCACGGCACCGGCTTCGGCATTGCCGGCCAGGGCATCGCCCGGGCCGACAGCATGGCCGCCGCCATTGAAACGGCCTGGGAGCTGGGCTCGCTCAGACCGGCTTGACCCGCATCAGCACCTGGCCGAATTCCACGGGGGTGCCGTTCTCCACCAGGATTTCCACCACTTCACCGCTCACCTCGGCCTCCAGCTCGTTCATCAGCTTCATCGCCTCGAGGATGCACACGGTCTGACCCACGTGGATCCGACTGCCGAGCTCAACAAAGCTCGGCTCCCCCGGGGCAGGGGAGCGATAGAAGGTGGCCACCATCGGTGCCGTGATCTCCACCAGATCACTGCGGCTGGCGGCGGCAACCGGCGGCGGCGCCGAGGGCGCCTCGG
>JAGYNF010000057.1 GCA_018400215.1 Cyanobium sp. M55B138
CTCACCTTGGGATCGACAATCTGCAACGTCGCCCCCTCCTCCAGCAGATCGCGGCAGATGCGGATCGCCGGCGATTCGCGCGTGTCGTTGGTGTCGGCCTTGAAGGCAAAGCCGAGCACGCCAATCCGCTTGCCGCTCACCGTGCCGAACAGCTTGGTGATCACCAGCCGGGCAATGCGTTGCTGCTGCCAGTGGTTGAGCGTCACCACCTGCTCCCAGTAGGCCGCCACCTCCTCCAGGCCGTAGTGGCGGCAGAGGTACACCAGATTCAAGATGTCTTTCTGGAAGCAGCTGCCGCCAAAACCCGGGCCGGCCTGCAGAAACTTCGGCCCGATGCGGCTGTCGGCACCAATCGCCCGGGCCACCTCGCGCACATCGGCGCCTGTCGCCTCGCAGAAGGCGGCGATGCCATTGATCGAACTGATGCGTTGGGCCAAAAACGCATTGGCGGTGAGCTTGCTGAGCTCACTGCTCCAGAGGTTGGTGGTGAGGATCCGCTCGGCCGGCACCCATTGGCGGTAGATCGAGGCCAGGGCCTCAATTGCCGCGGGATCCTGGCCACCGATCAGCACCCGGTCGGGGGCCTCCAGATCAGCAACGGCAGTGCCTTCGGCGAGGAATTCGGGGTTGGAGAGCACCGAGAAGCTCGTCTGCTCGCCACCGGCAGCACCGCCAGCGGATTCCAGGATCTGCTGGATCACCGCCGCGGTGCGCACCGGCAGGGTGCTCTTCTCCACCACGATCGTGTGCCCCCGCGCTGCTTTGGCCACCGTGCGGGCGGAGGCCTCCACCCACTTGAGATCGCTGGCCTGACCAGCCCCCAGGCCCTTGGTTTTGGTGGGGGTGTTCACCGAGATGAACACCACATCCGACGCCGCAATCGTCTGCTCCACAGCGGTGGAAAAGTGGAGGTTGCGGCCCCGCGCCCGGCCCACCACCGCATCGAGGCCGGGCTCGTACACCGGCAGCTGGGCCAGGTCGGGGTCGTTCCAGGCGGCAATGCGTTCGGCATTGAGATCCACCACCGTGACCTGCACCTCAGGGCAGCGATCGGCGATCACCGCCATCGTCGGCCCGCCCACGTAGCCGGCGCCGATACAACAGATGTGCCGGATGCTGCCCACGCCAGACCACGTTTACTTGGGGTGGACGCTACGACGAAGGACCGCCTGCTTCGGGGGGCCGAACGGTGCGCCCGTCCAGGTCATACACCGACCCGAGGGCCACAAAGGGTTGGTCGGCGACGGCAAATTCCAACAGATCCGGACGCCCCGAATGAATCCGCAAGGGCTGGCCGAACCGAATAGTGACGGCCTGGCCAGCCTGCAGGGTGTTCACGTAGATCACCTCCCCCGCCAAGGTCTGCACCTCCAGCCAGGCTTCACCGCTGGCCCGCAGACGCAACTCAGATTCGACAGCCGGTTGCGGTGCTGCCGGCAGCGGTTCGGCGGGGGGCTGGGCACCTGGGGCAACGGCTTGGGCGGCAACATCGGGCTGAGGAGCCGATACCGGCGCCGGCCGCCAGCGCAGACCGGCGGCGATGGCCAGGGCAAAGGCGGCCGTGCCAGCCATCAGGCCCAGGCGCCAGCCGGGCTGGCGATTCAGCCAACGGCGCGCTGCAGCCAGGGCAGCTGGCGACAGCCGCGGGCGCGCAGGGGTGGGTGGGGGCTCGGGTGCAGCCGCCAGCAACGGCATCGCCGCGCCAGCCTCCAAACAGCGATTGATCTGCTCCTGCAGGGCCTGGCGCTCGTCCATGAGGCGACGGACGTCCTGGGCCACATCGCGCAGCTGATGGGTGAATTTGGCCTCATAGATCTCCGGCAACTCGTCGATCAGGCCCTGGTATTCCTGCAACTCGGCCCGGAGCCGGGCGAGCTCGTGTTCTAGGGCTTCTACGGAAGCGGAAGGGTCATGATCGCCAGCCGCGAGATCAGCCACAATCAATAACCAGAAAAAATCTTCGGGTCAAATCAATACCCACAAAGCCTAGTTTAATGAACCACCAGACATAGAGAAGCCCAAAAAGCCCCGACCCATATCAGTTCCAGGCTGATACCCATATCCGTAGACACCACCCTGCTGGTCATCAACAATTTTCGGGCTAACCATGATCACGAGCTCTCGTTTTAGACGCTGATTAGATGTAAACCGGAAGAACTGGCCAATCAAGGGGATATCGCCAAGAATCGGCCACTTTGAGACCTCAGATCGCGTAAAATCAGAAATCACACCAGTAAGGATTAATGTCTGGCCATCACGGACCCGCAGGGCCCCCGTATCCAAGGAGCGAATGCTGAGAATATTCAAGTCGGCACCACAGCCCACAGGCGCAGGCTCGCGCCCGGTCACAGCCGAGATACTAGGTGACAACGTAAATGTCACAAAACCATTATCATCAATTTTTTCAACCCTTGCCCCCAACACCAATCCAGACGTAGAGAGCTCGGGCGTACAAGAAATAACTCCCTGGGTCTCACGAGTATTGTAGTTTGTGACCACATTGGTTCCCACACGAACAACTCCCTCATTGGCCCGCCTTCTGCCAATGGCTGAATCAATCCCAATATCCCGAATACCTTGGGCAACATTTCGCTCAGCAGCCATTGTACCCGACTCGGAACCCTCACGCAGTAGCGAAGGATTTTCCTGAAGAATAAGAGTTGGGCTGGCTAAAAGCTTCGTATTTCTGGACACGATTTGAGCCCTGAGGAAGTCAAAGAATTGATCCTGTGGATAGGCCAGGCCTGGATTTGCAGCCTGCGGCGTAAAACCCGCAGCTGGACCGAGGATATCTGCTACATCAGGCCGATAAACAGGGGGCAAACTGCGACCAAAAGCTCCGAGCAGGCTGCCACGATCATTAACAATAAATGTATCGCCCCAGCGGATTGCAAAACTATTGGAAATATCGGTATCATTGCCAAGATCCACATCGAGAATCTTCAGAGAAAGAGCCACCTGGCGCTGGCGTAGATCGAGCTTTTTTAGATATTGTTCAGCAACGGAAACAACCGTGGGATCTCCCACCAGGGTGATCGTGCCCAGCCTTGTGTCTGTTGTGGCTCTCAACCCCAGCAATGGGCCAGTGGACGCGCCATAGGCCTCCACCGTGGTGATGGAGGTGGATTCGGTGGTCTGAGACGCAGCCCCGCCGGCCACCGTCTCGGCCAGGGCAGCTCCCTGGGTCACCGAGGTGGTGATGGTGTTGGTTTTGGTGACCGAAGCACCAAGATTGGCCAAGTAGTCGGCGGCCGCATTCGGACCCACCTGGTTGAGCCGGTAAATCTTGGACACCTGGGGGCCGAACGACTTCGACAGCGCCGTAGGTCCGGCCAGGATCATGTTGCCTTCGCGCTTGCCCTGCAGACCAGCCGCCAGCAACGCGGTGTTGAAGGCGCGGCCGAAATTCTCACCCCGGAACGCCAGGGAAATGGTGCGCAAACCCTCCTCGGGCGTGGCCGTGCTGGTGGTGTCGTTCACATAGGCAAAGCCATAGCCGCCCAGCTGGGCTAGGGCCATCAGGGCATCTTTGGCCGGTGCATTTCTCATCGTCATCGTCACCGGCGGGCCGCTGAGATTCACATAGCCCGGGTTGCGCAGGGTCATCGTGCCCACGGCCATATCGCCCAGGGGTGGTGCGACCGCCCGGGGCTGCAGAGGCGGCGCGTAGGTGGGTAACGGCACGGCGCCGGGCTGGGCCATGTTGAGGCGGTTGGTCTGCAGGCTGGCCTGGGGCACCGGCGAGGCGAAGGTGAGGATCAGATCGCGGCCATCGGCACTCACCACCGGCCGCCCCAGGTTGATGCCGGGGGCTGGCGTAACCGCCAGCGAAAAGGACTGACCACCCCCATCAAAACTGATCGACTGCAGCCCCACCTCGGGCAGCGACAGCCGCTGCGGACCCACCCGCAGGGCCGCCGGCGTGGCCATGAACAGTTGCCCCTGCCAGCCGGAACCACTACCCCCCTGCTGCAGCTGGGGGCCCGGACCGGTGCCCTCGATGATCATCTCGATGGCATCCGGCAAGCGCCGCACCTTCAGCTGCAGGCTGGTGCTGGGATCCACGCGCTGCGACTGGGGCACCTGGGCCAGCAGGGCGGCATCCCGACCCTGGGATTCAGCCGCCACCGGACCGACATAGGTCGAGGCCAGCAGACCGGCCGACAGGGAAGCCGCCGTGAGACGTTTGCGCAATTGCCTGGTCAACGGCGTCATGCTACGCGCTGAAATCGTACCGATGCCAAACAGCATTCACCAGCCATGGTGGCCGATTTGTTTAGCTTGACGCCCCTGAGTCGGCGGGGGCAGCGGCTGGCTTCTCCTCGGTTGGTGGCGCCGCTGGTTTCAGTCCACCTTCGGGAATCTGGTAGTAGGTGAGTGCCAGCTTCAACTCAGGAATCATCAGCTTCTGCGGCGGAGCGGCTGATGAGTCCGTAGCAGGCTGGGGAAGCTCAACCAATTCCAGCGAAAAGTTGCTAGCCACAACCAGCAAATTCAACTTTTCTACTGAGCGCATAAAGCTCAGCACGCTGGGGTAGTTGCCGCGGGCGGTGAGCAGCACCCGCTGGGCCGTCAATCCCGCTGCCTGCAACGGCTCCTTCGGGGGCGGCGGGGCCGCCGGGGTGATCGTGACTGGTTCAAACATCTCCAGGAACACGCCGGTGCGACTGGCTTCCTGGTCGAGCTGGGCCAGGAAGGTGGCAAATTCGCCACTGCCCTCAATCAGCTGCAACACCCGCCGTTGCCTGCGCTCGGCCTGCTCCTGATCGGCGCTGCTCTTGGCCAGCTGGGCCCGCAGCAGCGGGATCTGCTGCTGCAACGCCTCTAGCTGCTGCAGCTTGGCGCTGTTGGCCTGCAGCCCCAGCCCCTTGGGCACGGTGAACATGGCCGTGAGTGCCACCGCCAGCAAACCGCCGACTGCGATGGGCAAACCCAGGAGCAAACGCTGTTGCAACAGCTGCTGCTGGCGATTGGCGGCCTCCTGCAGATTGCTCATGGCAGCAACCCCTCCCGCTGCAGCAGCACCAGGCGCTGGGCCAGGCCATCGGCCCCGAGTTGCGCAAGGATCTGTTCTTCACCTGCCGGGTCGATGGCGGGCCGGAAGCGCAGGTTGAGCTCAAAGCTCACATCCCTGCTGGGGGCCGCCTCGCTGCGGGATGCCCTGCGCAAAGTCACCCCATTGGGATCGATCAAGGGGGAGCGTTTCAGCTCCAACTGCAGGGCGTTGATCAGGCCAAACGGCTGGCGATGGCGGGCGATGCCCTTGAGCAGCAACGTCTTGCCGTCGTCCTGTTCCTTGGCCTCGGTGAGCTGAATGCCCTGGGGCACCCGCAGCTGCAGATCGCGCAGCAGGGCCGAGCCAGAGCGCACGCCCAGCAACCCATCCACCAGGGCCTTGGTCACGCTCTCCAAACGCTTGAGCTTGGCCTGATCAGCCCGCAGGCGGGTTTCGTACTGTTCCGCCTCCGCCGCCAGCGTGGCAAAGCGGTCGAGCTGGCCTGCCACCATCCCCGCCCGCAGCGCCACCAGGGCCGCCACCCCAAGGGCCACAGCCACCATGGCGCCACCGATCACCCCGCCCTTCAGCAGATTTCGGCGGCTCTGGCGAGAGGCCTCCACCGGATCGGGCAGGCCGAGCTCCTGCCGCTTTTCCCGCAGCAGGTCAAACGGTGTCGACGTCATCGCGCCAACTCCAGAAGTCCGAGGCCCGCCAGGTGGAGTGAGCCGTACTCGTCCCGATCCACCAGGCCCAGCTCCAGCCCGAGCTGGGCGCGGATGGCCGCAGCCGCCTCCAATGGCTGGGCCAGCAGCAACCGAATCGCACCGCCACCCAACTGGCTGCGGCAGTACCCCAAGGCCTGGGCGAGGGCCGGAACCAGCGACTCCTGATCAGCGGGCAGGGTGCGTTGAAATTCCGGCACCCCATCGCGCCACACCAGCAGGTGGTTGACGGTGCTGCAGCCCTGGAGCAGGGCCAGCAACGCCCCCGGCGGGCTGCTGGCCAGCTCCTGCTGGAGGGCGCTGTGCAGGCAGGCCTGGGCGGGAATCAGGTGCCGCAGGCTGCCACCGGCAATGGCAAATACCTCAATCCAGCTGTTCAGCGCATCGTGGGAGATGCCCACCACCAACGAGCGACCAGGCGCAGCCGCCAGGGGCTGCACATCAAGGACCGCCTCATCCAGGCTGAAGGGCCAACCCAGATTCACCCGGCGCTCGCGCAACGCCTTCGCCGGATCCTCAAGCGTGCTGCCCTCCGGCCAATCCAGCACCCGCCAGTGCCCCAGCTGCCGCGGCAGCGCCACCACCAGCCCCGCATCGGGGCTGCTGTGCTCGAGCAGCAGGTCGCCGATGAAATCGCCCAGGGCATCGAGGGCCACCGGCAGGCCCGACTGACAGGTGCCGGCGGGCACCGGTGCCGACCATATAGGCCCCCGGGGCTTCCCCCCCTTGAAGGCCTGGCCGACCAACAACTGGGGGTCGCTCAGGTCAAGCAACACCACCTGGGGGAACAACACAGCACGTAGAGGACGCCACTGCGCCTGGATCCCCGCCAGCACCAATGGTTGGCCTCCCGCAACCAATTGAAATTACCGAACTTTCAGCGCCAGGCCAGGCCCGAACCGACGGCTTCGCCCAGGTGGCCCAGGCCATGGCGATCCAGTTGCTGGCTCAAGCCCTCAAGAATCGTGGAGACCAGGGCAGGGCCTCCATAGATCCAGCCCGTGTAGAGCTGCACCAGGGAGGCCCCCGCCGTGATTCGCTCCCAGGCCACCTCGGCCGAATCGATGCCGCCCACGCCAATCAGGGGCAGGGCCGGCCCCGCCGTGGCCCGCAGGCGACGCAACACCTCCAGAGCCCGGGGGCGCAGGGGGACGCCGCTGAGGCCGCCGGCCTCCTCCGCCAGGCTGCGGCCGGTCTGGGGCAGCAGGCGCGCCCCCAACCCCAGCCGGTCGAGGCTGGTGTTCACCGCGATCACGCCGGCCAGCCCCTCCTGATAGGCCAGGCGGGCGATGGCATCAATGGCGTCGTCCTCCAGGTCGGGGGCGATCTTCACCAGCAGGGGCGGACAGCCGGGCAGGCGCCGCAGCCGCTCCACCAGCCGCCGCAGCAGCACTTCATCCTGCAGCTCCCGCAACCCCGGGGTGTTGGGGGAGCTCACATTGATCACGGCGTAATCGGCCAGGGGCGCCAGCAGCTCCAGGGAGGCGGCGTAGTCGTCGGGGGCCTGCTCCAGCGGGGTGATCTTTGACTTGCCCAGGTTGATGCCCAGCACCGCTGGCCGCTGGCCCGGCGGCGGCAGGCGCTGGCGCTCCAGCAGCTTGCGGCAGGCCTGGGCCCCCTGGTTGTTGAAGCCCATGCGATTGAGGGCCGCCCCCTCGGCCGCCAGACGAAACAGGCGGGGCTTCGGGTTGCCGGGCTGGCCGTGCCAGGTGATCGTGCCCAGCTCGGCGAAGCCAAAACCAAACAGGTGCCAGATCCCAGCCGCCACGCCGTTTTTATCGAAGCCGGCCGCCAGGCCCACCGGGTTGCTGAAGCGGCAGCCGAACAGGCTCTGGGCCAAGCGGGGATCGGGGCGGCACAGCTCGCCGGCCAGCCCGGCCAGCACCCCCTGCAGCAGCGGCCAGTCGCGGCGCAGGGAGGCCTGGCCCAGGGCCGCCAGGCTCAGCTGGCTGAGCTGCTCGGCATCGGCACCGCCGTCCTGGCGCAGCAGCGGCCCCAGCAGACGTTCATAGAGCGCCCCCGACCTGCTGGTGCCCCCCGCCGCTGTTCCCGTTTGCCCCATCGCCGCCTTCACTCCCGCTGCACCAATCCTGGCGTCTCCCGCCGCAGCCGCCAGCGGCCATCCTGGAGCGGCTCCACCAGCCAGTCGCGCCAGTGGAAGGCGCTGCTGCGCTGCTCCAGGCTGCGCAACGGCTGCTCCACCAGCTGGGCCAGTTCCACCAGGCTGAGGCCGTGGCCCCCCTCGGCCAGTCGATCGGCCAGCTCCAGCCGGCTGAGCAACTGCCCCAGGGCCGGCGGCGCTGGATCCGGCGGTGGGGCCGGGGCGCCACCATCGGCCAGATCCAACCCCTGCCCCCGGGCAAAGGCCACCGCAATGGCGTCGCAGCGGTCGTTGTCGGGATCGCCGCTGTGGCCCTTGACGTGGCGCATGCCCACATCCGCCAGCCGGGCCGCGTCGAGCTCCTCCCACAGATCGCGGTTGAGCACCGGGCCTCCCGACGCGGTGCGCCAGCCCTTGCGCTTCCAGCCGTGGATCCAGCGCTCGAGGCCATCGATCAAATAGCGGCTGTCGGTGCGGATCACCAGCTCGGGGTGGCGCGGCAGGGTCTGCAGCAGGCGCAGCAGCGCCAGGGCCGCGGTGAGCTCCATGCGGTTGTTGGTGGTGGCCGGGTCCGCCCCCCCCAACTCGCGCACCGAGCCATCCTCAAAGCGCAGCAGCGCTCCCCAGCCCCCCGGGCCCGGATTGCCGCTGCAGGCGCCATCACAGGCCGCAGCCACCACCCTCACCGGCTCACCACCCACTGGACAACCCCTCAATTTCCGCTAGAGAAGCGTGCTGATTTCGTCATGTGCCCGCGGGCAGGAGTGCAGCCATGAGCACCAGGTTCACGCTGTCACGGAAGCGACGCTACCTGGCGGTGGCTGGGGCCTCCGCCCTGGTGGCCGCCGCCGTGCCCCTGCAACTGGCCCGGGCCGCCGCCCCCTTTGGCAGCACGGCCGTGGCGGAGGATCAGGTGATCGCCCTGGCCCAACCCCTCAGTGACGGCCGCTGGACTCTGATCGTGCTGGAGCAGCGCCAGCCCGCCCCCCCCTGCTGGCGCCGCAACCCCGACGGCAGCGTGCTCACCTACGAGATGCACCTGCCCGAGAGCACCTGCGGCCGCTACCTCTCCAGCAGCGCCTACTCCCTGCGGGTCGCCGGCGACGACCTGCGCCACCCCTGGCGCCTGCGGGTGGAGAGCAGCAACG
>JAGYNF010000058.1 GCA_018400215.1 Cyanobium sp. M55B138
CGGCCACCCAGGCTGGCCTGGCCGAGGCGGCCCAGCAGTTGCGCCAGGTGCTGGGGGAGCTGCAGCGCCAGCGGTTCCAGTGGCAGCGCTGGGGCCAGCAGCCCGGCCCCGACCCCCAACCCGCGGGGCGGGGCCAGCCGATCACGCTGCAACTGGCCGCCTTTGAACAGGCCTTCTTTGGCGATCCCCGCCGCCGTTGCAATCCATCCGGTGGTCGCACCACCTGGACCGCCGCCTACCAGCCCTACCTGCGACGTCTGGTGCGCACGGCGGCGGCCTGCGGCGCCAGCGCCATCGACGCTGCCCTGTTGGAGCAGGTTCTGGAGAGCTATCCCATCGGCACGCGCAGCCGCCAGCAATGCGGCACGGCCCTGGCGGCCCTCGCCCGCCAACTGCAGCTCGACCTGCCCCAGGACTGGCGGCAGCGGGCCATGGGCTACGGCCTGCACCTGGCCCAGTTCCGCCAGTTGCCCAGCGATGCCCAGCTGCTCCAGCACGTGGAGCAGATCCCCAACCCCGCCTGGCGGTTGGCCTACGGCCTGATGGCCACCTATGGCCTGCGCAACCATGAGGTGTTCTTCTGCGACCTCTCCGCCCTGGCGCCCGGCGGCGATCGGGTGATCCGGGTGCTGCCCACCTCCAAGACCGGCGAACACCAGGTGTGGCCCTTCCAGCCGGAATGGGTGGAGCACTTCGGCCTGGAGCGCCTCGGCGGTGATCCAGGGCTGCTGCCGCCGGTGAGCACCGATCTGCACCACACCACCCTGCAGCAGGTGGGGCGGCGGGTGGCTGAGCAATTCCGCCGCTATGGCCTGCCGATCACCCCCTACGACCTGCGCCACGCCTGGGCCGTGCGCACGATCCACATCGGCCTGCCCGACACGGTGGCGGCCCGGATGATGGGCCACTCGGTGGCGATCCACACCCGCACGTATCACCACTGGATCACCCGCCGCGACCAGCAGCAGGCTGTCGATGCGGCCCTGGCGCGGCGCGCCCCCCGCCAGCAGGTGGCCTGAGCGCGGCAGAGTGCGGCCATCGCCAGCATTGCTCCCGTGAGCCCAACCCCCCAGATCGAGCCCCCCCAGATCGAGACCGAGCTCGATCAGCTCGCGGCTGCGCTTGGCCCGGGCGGCGCGCTGGCCCCCGAGCGCGACCAGGAGGCCTACCGCAAGCGCATGGCCCGCCGCCAGGAGGTGCAGCGCCAGCGGGTGGGCGAACGCAATCTGGAGAAGGGTCTGGTGCTGGTGTTCACCGGCGACGGCAAGGGCAAAACCACCGCAGCCCTGGGGCTGGTGCTGCGCACGTTGGGCCACGGCGACGCGGTGGCGGTGGTGCAGTTCATCAAGGGTGGCTGGCAGCCGGGCGAGGCCAAGGCCCTGGAGCTGTTCGGCGACGCCCTGGCCTGGCACGCCCTCGGTGAGGGCTTCACCTGGGAAACCCAGGACCGCGACCGCGACCGCCAGCTGGTGCAGCAGGCCTGGCAGCACTCCTGCACCTACCTGGCCGACGGCAGCCGCAAGCTGGTGGTGCTCGATGAGGTGAACGTGGCCCTCAAGCTGGGCTACCTGGCGGTGGAGCAGGTGATCGAGGGGCTGGCCCTGCGGCCCGAGCTCACCCACGTGGCCCTCACCGGCCGCGGCGCGCCGCCGGCGTTGCTGGAGCGGGCCGACCTGGTGACCGAGATGAAGCTGGTGCGCCATCCCTTCCGGGAGCAGGGGGTGAAGGCCCAGCAGGGGATTGAGTACTAGGGCTGCGGACTAGGACTTGGCAGCGGCGCGGCCTTCGAGATCCCACCGGATCGGGGCCAGCGCCCCTACCAGTGCCGTCAGGCCACTGATCAAGACCACCCGGTGCACATCGGCACGGCGCCAGATGGTGGGGTCTGCACTGGCCTCGGCGAGCGCTGAGAGGGTGAGCCGCAAGTGCGTGTGGCCAGGCGGCACAGATGCAGCGCGGGGCGGTTGACCCATCGGAGCGAGGCAGTTGCCGTAGCCAAGCGCCCACGGCCTCCGGGGGCAAGTCGGCGGTCGGGATGCCAGGACATTGCTACGGTGCGGCAAACCAACGGCTGTGATGGGTTTCAAGCGCGTGCTCCTCAAGCTCAGCGGCGAGGCGCTGATGGGCGAGCAGGGCTACGGGATCGACCCGGCGATCGTGCAGGCGATCGCCGCCGACGTGGCGGCCTGTGTGGCCGATGGCACCGAACTGGCCATCGTGGTGGGCGGCGGCAATATCTTCCGGGGGCTCAAGGGCTCGGCCGCCGGCATGGACCGGGCCACGGCCGATTACGTGGGCATGCTGGCCACGGTGATGAATGCCATCACCCTGCAGGACGGGCTGGAGCGGGCCGGTGTGCCCACCCGGGTGCAGAGCGCCATCTCGATGCAGGAGGTGGCCGAGCCCTACATCCGCCGCAAGGCGATCCGCCACATGGAGAAGGGCCGGGTGGTGATCTTTGCCGCCGGCACGGGCAATCCTTTCTTCACCACCGACACCACCGCCGCCCTGCGGGCGGCTGAGATCAACGCCGATGTGGTGTTCAAGGCCACCAAGGTGGACGGGGTCTACGACAGGGATCCCGCCAAGCACGCCGATGCCGTTCGCTTCGAGAGCCTGTCGTTCCTGGAGGTGCTCAGTGGGGAGCTGGAGGTGATGGACGGCGCCGCCATTGCCCTCTGCAAGGACAATGCGATTCCCATCGTGGTGTTTGATCTGTTTGGGCCCGGCAACATCGGTCGGGCCGTGCGGGGCGAGCCGATCGGCACCCGCATTCACCCCTGACAACAAGCCCCATGGACCTGGAAGCTTCGATGCGCAAGTCGGTGGACGCCGCCCTGCGCACCTTCAACACCATCCGCACCGGTCGGGCCAACCCCTCCCTGCTCGACAAGATCAGCGTGGAGTACTACGGCGCCGAGACGCCGCTCAAGTCGCTGGCCAGCCTGTCCACCCCCGATTCCCAGACCATCCAGATCCAGCCGTTCGACCAGAGCGCCATGGGCCTGATCGAAAAGGCCATCGCCATGAGTGATCTGGGCCTCACCTGCAACAACGACGGCAAGGTGATCCGGATCAACATCCCGCCCCTCACCGAGGATCGCCGCAAGGAGCTCTGCAAGATCGCCGCCAAATATGCCGAAGAGGGCAAGGTGGCCCTGCGCAACAATCGCCGCGACGGCATTGACCGGATCAAGAAGCTGGAGAAGGAGGGCGAACTGTCTGAAGACCAGAGCCGCGACGAACAGGACAAGGTGCAGAAACTCACCGATAAGTTCATCGCCGAGATCGATCGACAACTCGCCGAGAAGGAAGCCGACATCCTCAAGGTGTGAGCAGCACCGCCCCCGGGCCCATCGATGTGATCGTGGTGGGGGCCGGTGCGGCCGGTGCGGCTGCGGCCGGCCACCTGGCCCGCCGGGGCCGCAGTGTGCTGGTGCTCGACCAGGGGGTCTTCCCGCGCGATAAGCCCTGTGGCGGCGGCATGGCCGCCTCCGTGCAGCGCTGGTTTCCCTTTGACCTCAGCCCCGTGGTGGAGGCCGTGATTGAGCGGGTGCGCTTCACCTGGGACCTGGCCGATCCGGTGGTGGCGGAGCTGCCGGGGGCGTCACCGTTCTGGATCGTGCGGCGCTCCCGCCTGGATGCCTTCCTGATCGAGCAGGCCCAGGCCGCTGGAGCCCTGTTTGAACCAGGGATGCGGGTGGAGCGGGTGGTCCCTGCCGGGGATCACTGGTGCGTGCAACTGGCGGCAACGCAGCCCGATCAACCCGCCCCACAATGGCGCGCGCGGGCCGTGCTGCTGGCCGATGGCTCGGGCTCCCGCCATGCCGCCCCCCTGGGGTTGGGGCCCCGCCAACCGCGCTTTGCCACCACCGTATCCGTGGAGTTGGAGGGCGCCGTTGCCGATGCCAGCACGGCCCACTTCGGCTTTGGCTTGGTGCCCCAGGGATTTTGCTGGGCCTTTCCCCGCCAAGGGGGCACCAGCATTGGCCTGGGCAGCTTTATCGGCCGGCCGATGGATGGCCTGAAGGCCCGCCAGGATGCCGACGCCGTGTTGGCCCGGCTGCTGCCCAGCCTGGGCTTCGCGGCCGATGCCGGCAGTCGCAGGGTGGGTCGGCTACGGGTGTGGGATGGGCACCATCGTCTCCACGGCAACGGGGTGCTGGTGGCCGGCGATGCGGCATCGCTGTGTGATCCCTTCCTGGCGGAGGGTCTGCGTCCTGCCCTGCTGAGTGGCTGCCGAGCAGCGGAGGCCCTGGATCGCTGGTTGGATGGCGACGCCCAAGCCCTGGCGGGCTACACCAGCACCATGCGCCAGGAGTGGGGGGATTCGATGGCGTGGGGCCGGCGGATCGCCCAGGTGTTCTATCGGGTGCCCCGGGTGGGCTATCAGCTGGGGATCAAGCGACCCACCGCTCCCCGGCGGATCGCCCAGATTCTCTCAGGCGAGATGGGCTACGGCGACATTGCCCAACGGGTGATCCGTCGCCTGCTGTTCCAGCGGGGCTAGATCTTGGTGCAGTCCTTGAGGTGGCGCAGCCGCTGATCGATCGAGCCCAGCAGTTCGATGGCAAACATGGGCGATTCCTGAACGGCAAACAGAAACTTCTCGCGGTTCATCACCAGCAGCCGGCATGGGGTGATCGCCTTGGCATTGCCGTAGCGGCGATGCTCGATGGTGACCAGGGCACCGGCTCCAAACACATCTCCGGCGTTGATCTGCTCATGCCCCTCCTCCCCATTCCAGCTCAACTCCACCTGGCCTTCCAGCAGGCCAAACATGCAGTCTCCGGGTTCACCGGAGCGAAAGATCAGTTCACCGGGCTCCACAGCCAGAACCTCACCCTTGCTGGCAAGGGCGCGCATGGTGTCAAGGGCGTTCACAGCTATGCCACGCACAGATCAAGACGACTTTGGGCCATGGCGTCGCGTGGGCGTTCAAGAATGGATTAAGGCTGGGCCAGGGCAAGCGCCGCTCCGAGCCCCCCGCGCACGTCCTCCGGGGCAAGCCGTCCATCGTTATCGGTGTCGAGGGCGTCGAATACCGCATCACTGCCGAGCCATTCCTCGCGGGTGATGCAGCCGTCACCGTCGAGGTCGTTCAGCAGAAAGATCTCGTGCACCGCATGGCCGAAGGCGGCACCGCCCTCCAGCTCGGCCAGGCGATGGGCCAGCTGGGCCTCCAGGGTTTCGATCGCCTTGCAGAAGCCCCGAATGCCCTCATCGAGCTTTTCGGTGGCCATCACATCGGCGGCCAACATGGCGCGGAAGCTGGGCTCATCGAGGTGGATCTGGGCCTCGGTGGGGGCGGGATCAAAGGCGTTCAGCTTGCGCTCGAGCACCCCATCGGTGCTGCGGAGCTGGTCGAGCAGTGCCGGGGAAATGGTGAGCAGATCGCAGCCCGCCAACTCGATGATCTCGCTTGAATTGCGGAAGCTGGCACCCATCACCTCGGTTTTGTAGCCGTAGGTTTTGAAGTAGTTAAAGATCTGGCTCACGGAAATCACCCCCGGATCTTCGGCCCCGGGGTAGCTGTCACGGCCGCTGTTCTTTTTGTGCCAATCGAGGATGCGACCTACAAAGGGGGAAATCAGGGTGATGCCCGCCTCGGCGCAGGCAACCGCCTGGGCAAAGGAAAACAGCAGGGTGAGGTTGCAGTGGATGCCCTCCTTCTCCAGCTGTTCGGCGGCACAGATGCCCTCCCAGGTGGAGGCCACCTTGATCAGCACGCGGTCGTTGCTGATGCCGGCCTGGTTGTAAAGGCCAATCAGCTTGCGGGCCTTGGCGATGGTGGCCTCGGTGTCGTAGCTGAGGCGGGCATCCACCTCCGTGGAGACACGGCCCGGCACGATCTTGAGGATCTCCTTGCCAAAGGTCACGCAGATTTCATCCAGCGCTTCCCGCACCACGGCGTCGGCCCCAGCCTCCGGCCCCACCTCCTGGCGGGATTCGCGCAGGGAGCGATCAATCAGCTCCTGATAGGTGGGGATCTGGGCCGCCGCCAGGATCAACGAGGGATTGGTGGTGGCATCCCGTGGGGTGAACTGCCGGATCGCGTCAATATCGCCGGTGTCGGCGACCACCACGGTCATCGCGGCGAGTTGATCGAGCAGGTTGGCCATAACTGCCTTGTGGACCGGCTTCCTGATGAACCGGATGGAGCAACGGTAGCCAGAATGGCTGTCGCTTTCCCGCGGATGGCCCCCTGCTTGCGGGAATGGCCACATCCCAGCCCGGGGCCCAGCGCCTAGGGGCGGGGTTTGCGAGCGGCCAGTTCCTCCGGCTTGGAGGGTGGAATCTGTTCCAGCACCAGCAGGGCATCAATGATCTGTCGCGCCACGGGAGCCGCCACGGTGGAGCCGTAGGTGTTGCCCCCCTTGGGCTCATCCACCACCACGAGCACCACGTAGCGGGGATTCTCCATGGGGAGATGGCCCACAAAACTGGTGATCAGGGCCCCCGGGATGTAGACACCCCGCTCGGCCTTCTGGGCGGTGCCGGTCTTGCCGCCGATGCGATAGCCGGGCACGCGGATGCCGAGGCTGGCACTGTTGGCCACCACCTGCTCCATCCAGCCCATCACCGTGCGGGTCACGGCCGGATCGAGGAGCTGCAACCCCGAGGCTCCGTTGGAGCCCGCCAGGGCATCTCCCGACCGCAGGCCGCGGGTGATGTGGGGGCTCACCAGGCGCCCGCCGTTGGCCAGCATGGCGTGCAGTTGGAGCAGCTTGAGGGGGGTGAGGGAGAACCCCTGGCCGAAGGCGGCCACCGCCGGTTCGATCGGATGGCTGGTGAAGACGTTGCGGGGTTTCAACTCGCCGGCCACGGCTCCGGGCAGATCCGTATCGGGGCGTTCGTCGATCCCGATGGCGTTGAGCCAGTGCCAGAAGCGATCCCGCTTCACCTTGGCCATGGCCTGCACCATGGCCACATTGCTGGAGACCTCCAGCACGGTGGGGTAATCGATCAGGCCATTGCCCTTGCGGTCGTGGTTGAAGATCGGCCAGCCGCCGATGGTGAGCTGGCCGCCGTCATGCACCTTGCCCTTGGGGTCGATGCCCTTCTCCTGCAGGGCGATGGCCAGGTTGATCGGCTTGAAGGTGGAGCCGGGTTCGTAGAGGTCCTGCACGGACCATTCCCGGAACAGGCCTGGGTTGAATGTCCAGAATTGGTTGGGGTCGTAGCTGGGATAGGAGGCCAGGGCGAGCATTTCGCCATTGCGCACATCCATCACCAGGGCGGCGGCGCGCTTGGCCTTCCAGGCCTTCACCTGGTTGGCGAGGGCCTGCTGGGCCACCTGCTGCAGGCGGGCATCGAGGGTGAGTTGCAGCCGCAGGTCATCCCCGTAGAGAGAGCCGGCGCTGAGCCCCTCCGGCAGGGGGGTGCCATCGGCGCCGCGGCGCATGCTCACCGTGGTTTCCTGGCGCTGCAGGTCGCTGTTGCGGCTCTGCTCCAGGCCCGCCTGGGGAACCCGCTCGAGGTTGAGGAAACCCACCACGTTGGCGAACAGGGACCCCTGGGGGTAGATCCGTTGGGGATAGGCCTCCAGGTCGAGGCCGCTGATGCCGAGTTGGCTGATGCGTGCGGCGGTTTCGGGGTCGATGTCGGTGCGCAGCTTCACGCCGCTGGGGCGTCCTGCCATCCGCTGCAGCAGGGTGTCCCCCGGCACGGCCAGCACGGCAGCGAGCCGGGTGGCCACCTCATCGGCCCTGCGCACCTTTTGGGGGTCGTCCCCGGGGAAGTTGAAGTAGCGCGGGTGGGCCCAGAGGGTGAAGCGCTCCTCATCGAGGGCCACCAGCCGGCCGGTTCGATCAACGATGGTGCGGCGCTTGCCGAGCGGTTGCTTCGATTGGGTCTGGATGGCGCGGGCCCGCGCCTGGAGGTTGTTGGTGTCGATCACCTGCAGCCAGGCCAGGCGGATCGCCAGCCCCCCCAGGCTCATACACAGCAACAGGTAAACCGCAATCAGTCGGTGCTTGGGGAGGGGCTGGATCGACACGACCCGGGGCCGCCGAGGCGCTGAGGCGCCCAGGTGGGGCCGGAAGGGAGGGGCCTGAGCCATGGGGATTTAATAGCCGGCTGGCACCTGGCCCAGCTTGAGGTTCAGCGCAAACGGGGGATCGGCGGCTGCCGGAGCTGCGGCCGGGGGCTTGGGCAGGTAAATCAGTTGCTCACTGCTGGTGGGCACCAGCCAACCAGGCTTGCGCACTGCCCCGAGGTGATGCTGCTCCAGCACGGCTGCGGACTCCTGCAGACGGTGCTCCAGCACCTGGGCTGATTCCAGCTGTTGAAAGCTCTGGCCCCAGTGGTTCTGCCAGTGCAGGGTGAGGCCACTGAGGGCCAACATGCAGAGTCCTAGCCCCGCCAGGGTGCCATCGGCGGCCCGATGCAAGCCAGCCAGCAGCGGGGAGCGGCGGGCTGCCTGGCGGCTGGAGAGGGATCCCTGGATCAGTTCCAGAGCCCGGGGCTTGGTGCGGGCAGCCCGTGCAGGACTGCCCAAACCCTCCTGGATGGATCGCTGCCGCGGCAGGTTGGAGGCGACCAAGGACTCTGTTCAGCACTGCGCAAGTGAACCACCCAACCCGCCGGGCCGCAAGGGCTTGGGGCCCGTTGATGTCTAGGCCGAAACCTGATGGGTCCCTCAGCTCGCCAACAGCACCAGATTGCTGAAGGTGAGGCCATTCCAGAGGGCGTGCATCAGCACGCAGGGCGCCAGTCGGCCACTGCGCAGTCTCAACCAGCCCAGCCCCATGCCCAGCACCGTCAGGGGCACCAATTCCCCCAGGCTGAGGTGGGCCAGACCAAAGACCAGGGCACTGGCCAGACAGCCGACCAGCAGCAGAAGCACCAGCAGCGCGCGCGGGTTCAGGCGCAGCGCCGAGGGCCAGGCGAGGCGAGCGGTAAACGACCTTCCCTGTGTCA
>JAGYNF010000059.1 GCA_018400215.1 Cyanobium sp. M55B138
ATGGCTGCGCTGGGGCTGGCGGCTGTTTAGCTTCCCCAAGCTTTCCCCGTGCTACGGCCCCCGATCCACCATGACCCAGGCCAATCCCTACGCCCAGGAAACCCTGGCCAACCTGCTCAAGGGCAAGGTGATCATCGTGACCGGTGGTAACAGCGGCATTGGTCAATCGATCGTGGAGGAGGTGGCCCGCCTGGGCGCCAAGGTGGTGATTGACTACCGCTCCCATCCCGAAGCCACCGAGGCGATTGAGAAGGAAATCGGTGAGCTGGGTGGCAGTAGCTTCGGTGTGCAGGCGGATGTGGGCAAGCTCGACGATCTGCAGCGGTTGGTGCAGGCGGCGGTGGAGCGCTATGGCCGCCTCGATGTGATGGTGAACAACGCCGGTATCGAAACCCGCACTTCGATTCTCGACACCACGCCCGATGATTTCGACAAGGTGTTGAATGTAAACTTGCGCGGCGTGTTCTTCGCTACCCAGTATGCCGCCAAGCAGATGATTGCCCAGGGCAGCGGTGGCCGGATCATCAACATCTCCTCGGTGCACGAAGACTGGCCCATGCCCAATAACACCCCCTACTGCGTGGCCAAGGGCGGCGTGCGCATGCTCACCCGCACCGCCGGCGTGGAGTTGGCACCCAAGGGGGTCACGATTGTGAATGTGGGGCCCGGGGCCGTGGCCACCCCGATCAACGACTCCACGATGAACAACCCCGAGCTGCTGGCCAAGCTCAATGCGGCCATTCCGATGGGGCGCATGGCCCAGCCGTCGGAAATCGCCAAGGTGGTTGCCTTCCTGGCCAGCGATGCCGCCAGCTACATCACCGCCACCAGCATCTTTGCCGATGGCGGCATCATGCAGAGCAGCCCCGGCCTCTGATGGTCGGGCCTGGTCCCGGCAGCAAGCGCTACTCCCCAGCCGACGTCCAACGGCTGCGCAATCGCCATCGCGGCTATCAGCTCACCTTGGCCATGGAGGTGTTGCTGGTGATCAGCCTGCCCCTGGCGGCGATCTGGCCCGGCCTGTTGTCGGTGATGTTGGTGTCGCTGGCGGTGGTGTTGAACGTGTTTCTCAGCCGCTATTCGCTGATGCGGCGTTCGCGCTCGGTGGTGTATGTCTTCGGGGGTCTGGCGATAGCGCTGGAGGTGTTGTGGCACCTGTTGCGGCAGCTGGATCCGCGCTGGAGTTTGGTGTTGGCTCTGCCCCACGTGATGGTGTGGGTGGCGTTTCTGATCCTGGTGCTGCTGCGCAAGGTGAATGGCTTGGTGCGCGAGCCATTTGTCACGGTGTCGGTGGTGATGGGCGCCGCCAGTGGCTACCTGCTGATTGGCATTGCCGGTGGCCTGCTGTTCACGGCGTTGTGGGTGTTCCAACCCCAGGCTTTCAATCTTGCTGCTTTCCCCATGGGTGAAGCCGGCGCCCCGGCGGCGCTGTTGGCCAGCAGCTCCATCGACGTGGCACCGGCGCTGATGGCCGCTGCCATGAACCTGCTCACCACTGCGGGAACCGCGTTGCTCAACCCACGCAACGTGACGGCCCAGGTGATGAGTTCAGCGATCACCGTGGCCGGCCAGCTCTATGTGGCCATCCTGATTGCCCTCATTTTGGGGCGCTTCCACCGGCGCAGCAACTGAGGCCGGTTCCCGATCCTCGAGCCCCACCTCCACGCCCAGATGTTGGTTGCTGCGGCCGGTGATCACTAGCCCGGAGGGCTTGCGGGTGGCGATCTGCCAGAGCCATTTGGTGAGCAGGGTGAGGCGATTCTCCGGATCGGGCATGAAGGCCAGGTGGGCCAGAGCCCAGAGCAGCCAGCCCAAGGCTCCACTCACCCGCCAGCCGCGCAGATCGGCCACGGCAAACCCGGGGCCCACCACCGCCATGGTGCCGAAATCCACAAAGCGGAAGGGCGGCTGCTGGCGCTGCTGCAGGTTGGCCAGGATGTCGCGGGCTACCCAGGTGCCCATCTGCACCGCGGGGCCGGCCATGCCCGGCAGCGGCTTGGCATCGGCGGTGTGGCTGTAACTGCAGAGGTCACCCACCACCCGGATTTCCGGATGGCTGGCAATGGCAAAGTCGGGCCCCACCACCACCCGGCCGCTCCGGTCCAGCTCGCAGCCGGTGCGCTCGGCCAGCAGTTTGCCCAGGTGGGAGGGGCGTACGCCGGCGGTCCAGCACACGGTGGCGCCCTCCAGGGTGCGGCTGCTGGCGGTGCCATCGGCCTGCTTGATCGCCACCTCCACCGTGCCGTCACGGATCACTTGCACCCGGCCGCCCAGCACCAGCTCCACCCCGCTCTTGCGCAGGTAATCGCCCGCCGCCGCCGACAGGCTGGGATCCATGGCCCGCAGCAGCCGATCCCCCGGATCCACCAGCAGCACCCGGCTCTGGCGGGGATCGAGTTGCTTGAAATCCCGGGCCAGGGCGCGTTGCATCAACTCCATCAGCGATCCGGCCAGCTCGCAGCCGCTGGGTCCGCCACCGATCACGATCGCCGTCTGCAGCCGTTGGCGCGCGGCTGGGTCGGGGGTCTGTTCAGCCTCTTCGAGGGCCAGCAGCACCCGCCGCCGGATCTCATCGGCATGCTCGAGGATCTTCATCGGTGGCGCCTCGGCCCGCCATTCCTCATGGCCGAAGTAACTGCTGCCCGATCCGGTGGCCAGGATCAGGTGGTGATAGGCGTAGCGGCGGTTGTTGAACACCACCTCCTTGGCGGTGGGGTCGATGTCCTCCACCTCACCCAGCAGAATCTGAATGTTGGGTGCCTTGCCCAGCAGCAACCGCAGCGGTGAGGCCACATCCGCTTCGGACACCAGCCCGGTGGCCACCTGATACAGCAGGGGCTGGAACAGGTTGAAGTTGCGCTTGTCGATCAGCGTCACACGCACCGGCTGACCGCGCAGGGCCTGGGCCGCCTTCAGGCCAGCAAAGCCTCCGCCCACGATCACCACATGGGGCTGGTTCTTGAGCGTGGCGTCCGGTGGGTCGAGTTCCAGGAAGAAGCGCTCAGGTGCCATGGGGGCGGGCCATTTGGCAGGACCTTATGTCGCTTTGGCTGCGGTTGCTGCGGGATGTTGCCGGATCCTGCTATCAACGACTTGTGTTGTGCTGACTTCATGTCTGTCTCCTCCCTGGAAGCCTTCTGTGGCCGGATCGCCGCCGATGCCGATCTGCGTCAGAGGGTGGATGGCGCCGCTGGTGTCGACGACATCGTGGCCATCGCCGCCGCCCATGGGCACGACGTCGATAAGACGGTGCTGCTGCGGGAGCAGGCCAAGCGGATCAGCAGCGCCCCAGACCATGCGCTGGCAGGCATCAACAGCTGGGGCGATGCACGGCCGTCAGTTCGGCTTTGCCCCTTCCGCCTCGCCCAGGTAGGCCGCTCTGAGGCTCGGGTTGGCCAGCAGTTCGGCAGCGTTGCCGCTGGTGCTGATCGCGCCCGCCTCCAGCACATAGCCCCGGTCGGCGATCGCCAGAGCGGCCTGGGCGTTCTGTTCGACCAGCAGGATCGTGAGCCCATCGCGATGGAGCTGGGCAAGGGCCGCCATCACCTCAGCCACCAGCTTCGGAGCGAGGCCCAGGCTGGGCTCATCGAGCATCAGCAGGGTGGGTTTGGCCATCAAGGAGCGCGCGATGGCAAGCATTTGCTGCTCACCGCCGGAGAGGGATCCGGCCAGTTGGCTGCGCCGCTCGGCCAGCCGCGGGAACAACCCATAGCAGCGCTCCAGGTCGGCGGCGATGCCGGCGCGGTCGCGGCGCAGCCAGGCGCCCAGGGCCAGGTTGTCGGCCACGCTCTGGCGTGCAAGTACGCGGCGACCCTCCGGGCAGTGGCTGATGCCCAGCTTCACGGTGCGCTCTGTGTTCAGCCTGGCGATCGAGCCGCCGTGCCAGAGGACGTCGCCGGCGGCAGCCGGAATCAGGGCGGAGATGGCCCGCAGGGTGGTGCTTTTGCCGGCGCCGTTGGCACCAAGCAGGGCCACCAGCTCGCCTGCCTGCACCGTGATGTTGATGCCATGCAGGGCGGTGATGCTGCCGTAGCGCACCACCAGTTGACGCAGCTCGAGCAGGGGGGCGCTCATGGATTCCCCCCCAGGTAGGCCTCAATCACGGCCGGGTCGCGGCGCACTTGCTCGGGAGTTCCCAGGGCGATGCGCTGGCCGAAGTTGAGCACCGCCAGGCGGTCGCAGAGCCCCAGCATCAGGGGCACGTGGTGCTCAATGATCAGCACAGTGAGTTGGAATTGCTGGGTGAGCCGCTTGATCAGGGCGCGGAGCTCTTCTTTCTCAGCAGGATTCATGCCGGCGGCCGGCTCATCGAGCAGCAGCAGCTGGGGCTGGCTGGCCAGGGCCCGCGCCATCTCGAGGCGGCGGCGGTCGCCGTAGGAGAGGCTGGCGGCTCTTTGCTGGGCGGCGGCTTCGAGCCCGAACAGGGCCAGCAGCTCAAGGGCCTGCTGCTGTAGCTGATCTTCGCGGCGCTGGAAGCTCGGCCTTTGGAGCAGGGCCGCCAGGGGAGGCTGGCGGGCGTGCTGGTGCATGCCCACTAGCACGTTCTCGAGGCAGCTCAGGGAGTGGAACAGGCGCAGATTCTGGAAGGTGCGGGCGATGCCGAGGCGGGCGATGCGATGGCTGCTCAGCCCGGCGATGGCGCGCTCCTGCCAGTGCACGCTGCCGGTGTTGGCGGGGGTGAGGCCGGAGATCACATTGAAGAGGGTGGTCTTGCCGGCCCCATTCGGCCCGAGCAGCCCGAAGATCTCGCCCTCCTGCACGGCCAGGTCCACCCCCCGCAGCGCCTGTAGCCCGCCGAAGCGCACCCCCAGATCCCGCACCGTCAGCAGGGTCATCGTCGGCCTCGGTTGGATGGCAGAGCAAGCCAGGGCGGCCGTCGTCGCCAGAGGGCCTGGAGCCGCTCCAGGGTGATCAGCCCCTGGGGGAAGATCAGGGGCCCCACCAGGATCACGGCACCGAAGACGATCAGCCGCAGGTCGCCCACTGGCCGCAGCAGCTCTGGCAAGGCCGTGAGCAACAGTCCGCCGAACACCGGGCCCAGCCAGGTGCGCGAGCCGCCCAACACCACGAAGGCCAGGGTGGTGATGCTGGCGTCAAAGTTGCCCAGTTTGGCGTTCCAGGAGTTGAGGAAGTGGGCTGCCACGACCCCTGTGATGCCTGCCACCAGGGCGCTGAGCACGAACGCCAGCAGCTTGGTGTCGGCGGTGTTGATGCCCTGGCTGGCGGCGGCCAGCTCGTCGTCGCGGATGGCGGCCATTGCTCGGCCGGGGCGGGTTTTTTCGAGCCGATCACACATCCAGCACACCAGCGCCAGCAACACCAGCGTGAATGCCCCATAGCCCTCTGCACTTTGGAAGGGCTGGGGGATGCCGAAGATGCCCACAGCGCCTCCGGTGAACTCGAGGTTGAGGGTCACCACCCTCAGGATCTCCACCAGGGCGATGGTGGCGATGGCCAGATAGATGCCCCGTAGCCGCAGCACCATCCGCCCCAGAACCAGGGCCAGCACCCCGGTGAGTAGCGCTGCCAGCACCATCTCCAGCAGCACCGATGCGATCGGGTAGGTGCTGCCGCTGCCGGCCAGGGCGGGCACCCGGGTGGAGAGCAGGGCGGCCACGGTGCCGCCGATCGCGAAGAACCCCGGCGTGGCAAGTGAGAGCTGGCCGCAGCGCAAGGGCAGGTACACCGAGAGCCCCAGCAGGGCTCCCAGCAACATTTGGACCAGCAGGCCTGCTTCCATCGGCGGTTAAACCTTCTCGGCCAGGGGCCGCCCCAGCAGGCCCTGGGGCCGGATCAGCAGCACCAGAAATAGGAAGCCGAAGGCTACGGCGTCCTTGTAGCCGGAGAAATCTGCGGGCACACAGGCTTCGGCCAGGCCGATGATCAGCCCGCCGAGCACAGCCCCAGGAACGCTGCCCAGCCCGCCCAGCACCAGCACCCCCAGGCCCTTGAGCCCGTAGCCGATGCCGAAATAGGGCCCGGCGATACTCACGCTCAACCCCACCAGGCCACCGGCCATACCGGCCAGGAAGCCACTGATCCCGAAGGCGATCTGGATCATGCGGCCGCTGTTGATCCCCAGCAGCTGGGCGGTCACCGGGTCCTCGGAGACGGCCTGGAGCGCTTTGCCGCTGCGGCTGCCATCGATCCAGATCGTGAGGGCCAGTAGCAGCACCCCGGCGATCGCCAGCAGCAGCAGCTGCACAGTGCGCACCTTGGCGCCGGCGATGCTCAGGGCCACGGGGAGGGACCCCAGCGTGCCCACTGGGATGGAGTAGCTCTCGGCCCCAACCAGCAACTGGATCAGGTTCACCAGAATCACGCCTGCACCCAGGCTGGTGATCAGGGCCAGCAGCGGGTCGGAGCCCCTCGCGCGCAGGGGCCTGAAGGCGATGCGTTCGACCACCAGCGCTACCGCTGCCGCCCCCACTCCGGCTAAGAGCAGGGCCAGCCAGAAGGGCAGGGCGAAGGGCAGTTGCAAACCGGCGATCAGGCCATTGGCGCCCACCGCTCCGCCGATCAGCAGATAGGTGAAGTAGGCCCCCAGGGTGAACAGGGCCCCATGGGCGAAGTTGATCACCCCCAGCACCGAGAACACCAGGGTGTAGCCAAGGGCAAACAGGGCATAGACCGCCCCCACCGCCAGTCCATTGAGCAGTAGCTGAAGCAGGTGGTCCATGCGGGGGGTGCCCTAGCGGAGGTCTGGGGCGGGATTGCTCAGCAGCTTGAAACGTCCGGTTTTGCCGGTGGTATCCATCGCGACCTGGGCTACATAGAACTCCTGCTGGATCACTTCTCCCTGCGGGGTGAACTTCAGCTTGCCCAGGGGGGTGGCGTAGGTGCCGGTGAGCATCGAACTGTTCAGTTGGCGGCGCAGCTCCGCCAGGGACATGGACGCGAGCGGCTGACCGTTGGCTTGTTGGCGCTGGAGCTGCTCCAGAGCCTGGTGAATAACCTGATAGGCGGTGAAGGCTTGGGCCGTGAACTGAGGCGGCGAGGCGCTGCCGGTGGCCTGTTTGAAGAGAGCCACGAAGCGCTGATTGATGGGTGTGTCGGTTTCCGGGCTGTAGGCCTGGGCGATCAGCAGGCCATCGCAGTAGCGCTGGCAGACAGCATAGATATTCGGGGAATTCATGCCGTTGCCCACCACGATCAGGCCCTTGTAGCCCATTTCGCGGATCTGTCGCACCAGATTGCCGCCATCGTTGGGCAGCGCCGAAATCACGATCAGATCGGGTTTGTTTTTGAGGCTGTCGGCAATAGGTTTTTGAAAGTCGATATCGGCGGTGCTGGTGCGTTGCACGGTCACCAGATTCAGCCCCAGGCTGCGGATGCTCTGCTGGAAGATCTTCGTCTCGGAGGTGCTGTAAGCATCGTCTTGGGCAAAGAAGACGGCCACCCGTTGCAGCTTTGGGTTCAGGCGCCGGGCGGCCTGGATCGAGAGGGGAGCCACCTTCGACACCGGAGCCGACACCCGCGAGACGAAGGGGCCAATCTCCGGGATCCCGATGGCCGTGTTGGAGGGGGCCAGCACGGGAACACCGGCGCGATCGGCGATCGGATCGACGGCAAAGGCCTGCTGGGAAAGGGAGGGGCCGATCAGGGCGACCACTGGTTCCTGCAGCAGCCGCCGCAAGGCCAGCGTGGCCGTCTGTTCGTCGGAGCCGCCGTCCTCCAGCCGCAGATTGAGCGCTGGTTGGCGGCCGCCATATTCCTGCTGGGCCAGCTCAAGCCCGAGGCGCTGGTCCTGGCCGATCAGGCTGGCGTTACCGGTGAGCGCGATCACGGCGCCCAGCGTCAGGGAGGGTTTGCCAGCCCCGCTAGGGCGGGAGGGTTGGCAGCCGCCCAGCGGCAGCAGCAGCGACAGGCCCCCTGCCGTGGCTAAGGCCTGCAAGGTGAAGGAGCGCAGTTGGAGCCCCATGAACTTAGGGCTTGCTGGGGTTGGGTAGCAGCGAGAAGCGACCGCTCCTGCCATCTGGATTCATGCGCACCTGGGCCACGAAGAAATCCTTCTGGATCACTTCGCCCTCAGGCGTGAAGCGGATCTCCCCGAGCGGCGTCTGGTAGGTGCCGGCGAGGATCTCAGCCATCAGGGCCTTGCGGGCCTGGGCCAGGGAGGTGGTTTTGAGGGGCTGTTTCTGATCGAGCCGCTGCAGCGCTTCGCCGATCACCTGCAGGGCGGTGTAGGCCTGGGCGGTGAGCTGGGGTGGGATCGCGCTGGATTTGGGGTTGCGGGCCTGGGCGGCGGCAAAGGCCTGGCTGAAGCGCGCGTTGGCGGGAGTGGAGAGCTCGGGGCTGTAGGCCTGGGCGATCAGGATGCCATCACAATATTTTTGGCAGATCGGGTAGATGTTTGGCGTGTTCATGCCGTTGCCCACCACGATCGTGCCCCTGTAGCCGAGTTCCCGCAGCTGACGAATCATGTTGCCGCCATCCACCGCCTGCAGGCTGAGCACGATCAGATCGGGCTTCAGGGCCAGGGCAGCGGTGATCTGGGTTTGGAAGTCCTGGTCGTTGAGCTGGGTGCGCTGCACCGTTATCGGTTTGAGCCCTTTGGCGCTGAGCGCCTGCTGGAAGATCACCGTTTCGGCGGTGCTGTAGGCGTCGTCCTGGGCATAGAAAACAGCCGCCCGCCGGATGCCGGGGTTGAGCTGCAGAGCCTTGGCGATCGAGAGCGGCGCGATCACCGAGCCCTGGGCTGAAACCCGGCTGATGAAGGAGCCGATCTCAGGGATGCCGGTGGCGGTGTTCGAGGGGGCCACCACGGGCACGCCAAGGCGCTGGGCGATCGGATCAGCGGAGAAGGCCTGCTGGGAGAGGGTGGGGCCGATCAGGGCCAGCACGCCGCGGTTGATCTGCAGATTGAAGGCGGCATTG
>JAGYNF010000006.1 GCA_018400215.1 Cyanobium sp. M55B138
GCTTCTGGGGCGACCTGGCCCGCAGTGAGCTGCACTAGTCGTGCCGGGCGCTGCTGCAGGCGGAGACGGCGAGCTCGGGGCGGGTGGAGAACCCGGAGGATCTGCCGCCGCTGGAGCGCCGCGCCTGGTACCAGTCCGAGCGGGAGCGCGTGCATCTGGAGCGGGAGCAAGAGCACCTGGTCCCCGCCGAGGAGGTTCGCGAGCAGCTCGCGCTGGTGATCAAGATCACCAACCAGTTTCTCGACACGCTCCCCGATGTGCTCGAGCGCGATTGTCGGCTCCCGACCGATGCGATCGCGGTCTTGGAGAAGCGCCTGTCGTTGGCGCGCTCCGACTGGGCCGAACGGCTGGAGGCGGCATGAGCTACGCCAGCGCCGTCTCGATCCGCCGCGAGGTCGCCCGCTCCGCCCGCCCGCAGGAGCACATCAGCGTGTCCGAGGCGGCGATGCGTCATCTGCGTCTGCACACCGATTCCGGCGGCTCCGAGCCCTGGAACCCGGACCTGACGCCCTACATGGTCGAGCCGATGGACCGTCTGATCGATCGGCGCTACGAGGCCGTGATCTTCATCGGCCCCGCCCGGACCGGCAAGACGGGCGCACTCCTGGGCTTTCTCGCCTACATCATCACCTGCGATCCGTCCGACGCCATGGTCCTGCACATGAGCCAGGACAAGGCCGGGAAGTTTTCGAAAAAAGACCTCCGCCGCATGTACCGCGAGAGCCCGACCCTCGGCGCCGAGCTGACCGGCCGGGCCAGCGACAACAACGTCTTCGAGAAGACCCACAAGTCCGGCAACGTGCTCTACATCGGCTGGCCGTCCGCCTCCCAGCTGTCCGGCGAGACGATCAAATACATGGCCATCACCGACATGGACCGGATGTCCCTGTCGGTGGAAGGGGAGGGCAGCCCCTTCCTCATGGCCAAAAAGCGCACCCAGACGTTCCTCAGCCGGGGGCGCACCTACGTCGAGACCTCCCCTGGCTACGAGGTCACCGATCCCAAGTACAGCCTGAGACACCCGCACGAAGCCCCGCCCGCACCCGGCGCCGTTGCGCTCTACAACCAGGGCACCATGTGCCGCCGCTACCTGCCGTGTCCGCACTGCGGCGAGTTCTTCATGGAGCCGAGCGACTTCAGCGGCTTCAGCTTCGCCCACAATCGCGACCTCCTGGGCGCCACCATCCCCGAGGCCATCGGCGAGGTGCACCTGATCTGCACCGCCAACGGCTGCCTGATCGACCCCTCGCACAAACAGGCCATGTCGCGCGCCGGCCTGTGGGTGCCTGCCGGCGGTCGAATCGAGGACGGCCGTGTCGTCGGCGAGCCGCGTGACGCACCCTACGCCAGCTACTGGCTGACCGGCGTGTCGGCCGCGGCGGTGGCGAGCTCCGCGGCGCTGGGGAATTCCTGGGCCAGGGCCTTGGCGTTCACCTCGCCCACGTGGTGGATGCCCAGGCCGTAGAGCTGGCGGTGCCAGGGCTGCTGTTTCGAGCTGGCCAGGGCGGCCACCAGGTTCTCGGTAAGGGATCATGGTCAAATTTTTCCGCACGGCGTGCGCTTCATCCTCGCGGCCGTCGACATCCAGGGCGGGCGCGATCGGCGCTTCGTGGTCCAGATGATCGGCTACGGCGAGCACCTGGAGAGTTGGATCATCGACCGCTTCAACATCCGCCACCTCGACGCCGACGACGACAGCATCCGCCTCGACATGAGCACCCATGTGGAGCACTGGGACGTGCTGATCCACCAGGTCATCGACCGCACCTACCCCTGGCCGACGGCGGCGGCCGACACATGCCCGTCCACCTCACCGTCTGCGACACCGGCGGCGAAGACGGCGTGACCGACCGCGCCTACGCCTTCTACCGATCGCTGCGCCTGCGCGGCCTGTCCAACAAACTGATGCTCGTGAAGGGCGCGAGCGGCCGCTCCGCCCCCAAGCTCGGGCGCTACCCGGACACCACCAAGCGCAAAGACCGCAACGCCGAGTCCCGCGGCGACGTGCCCGTGTGGTTCATCAACACCAACACCCTCAAGGACATCATCAACAACAACATGGGCCGCACCGACCCCGGCCCCGGCTACATGCACTGGCCCGCATGGCTCGGGACCTGGTTCTTCGACGAGCTCACCGCGGAGAAGCGCAAAGACGACGGCACTTGGGAGCAGGTCAGCCCCGTAACGAGGCGTTCGACCTCTACACCTACGCCCACGCCGGCCTGATCCGCCTCGGCGCCGACAAGTTCAACTGGCAGCAGCCCCGCACCTGGGCCGCCGACTGGGACGACAACCCCGAGATCGTCATGCCCGACAGTCAGGCCGTCGACCCGCTACCGCGCGCCGTGGTGCCGACGGCACGGCCGGTGCGGTTTCGGCAGAAGGCCAGATAACCGGCATGACAACCCCGTTGTGGTCGGGAAGGCCGTGCTGCACCTCGGCGACTGTCTCGACGTGATGCGGGGATGGACCCCGCATCTGTCGACTCGATCGTCTGCGATCCGCCGTATGGCCTTGGGTTCATGGGGAAGGAGTGGGACAGCGGAAAGTCTTTTGTCGAGCGCAAGGCGGCAAAGCCCAACACGTTCGATCACGTCGGCGGCAACCACAATCCGGCGAACAGCAAGG
This sequence comes from Cyanobium sp. M55B138, assembly GCA_018400215.1. Lineage (GTDB taxonomy): Bacteria > Cyanobacteriota > Cyanobacteriia > PCC-6307 > Cyanobiaceae > NIES-981. The sequence continues at coordinate 2,629 of JAGYNF010000006.1, forward strand.
ATCAGCAGCGCACAAGGCATCGCGAGGGCATTGCTTACCAGGAATTCATGCACGACTCATTTACGGAAGCCCTGCGTGTCGCCAAGCCCGGCGCCCATCTGCTTGCGTTCGGCGGCACCCGCACGTTCCACCGGCTCGCTGTCGCGATCGAGGATGCAGGATGGGAGATCCGCGATACGGTGATGTGGGTTTACGGGTCGGGTTTAGCAAAGGCTTTAACCTGCGCAGAGCTGGCGTATGTGTTTGTTCTGAAAGTGGGAATGCTGTATCATGTATCCATCACGAAACTGGAGATGGGCATGGCAAACAGACAACCAAACACGACGTGCGACTTGTGCGGGAAGCGATCTACCGACGCCCGAATCTGCTCCTCAAGAACAAGGGAAAGTTTTGCTCTACGGCTTGCAGGAACAAGGTTCACAAGGCGTTTGGCCCGGGGGTCGAATCCGAAGCTGGCAGGAGAAAACAATCCGGCGTGGAGCGGGGAGCTATATCGAGCCGGAGAAAGGGTATCGGATGATACGGAATCCGAGCCATCCGCGAGCGCGACAGAATGGGTATGTTCTGGAGCACATTCCGGTAGCCGAGAAGATACTTGGCCGATCGTTGACGGCGGAGGAGGAGGTCCATCACATCAACCGGGATCGGGCGGACAACAGGCCGGAGAACCTGAAGGTCTACGCGAGTCATCTGGAGCACTGGATGGACGAGCATTACACGGACGTGGCCAATGCCCGCGATGCGGCAAATTACTCAAAGAATACGAAGGATTCGGGACATCTCTAAAACCAGCGTTTGAGCCGATCATCGTCGCGCGCAAACCCCTCGACGGCACCGTCGCCGGGAATGTGCTCAAGCACGGCTGCGGGGCGTTGAATGTGGATGGGTGTCGGATTACTGCGGATGGCGGTCGCCCGTTGCGCGAGATCGACCCGAAACAGACGAACAACAACGCCTATGCCGGGCGCATGGACGGATCGCTTCAAGGGGGATCGAAAGCCGTTGGCGAGACGACTCTTGGCCGGTTCCCCGCGAACCTCATTCACGACGGCTCGCCCGAGGTGGTCGCGCTGTTTCCGCAAACGGAATCGGGCACACTGAATCAAGGATCGATCACGTCGGAAAACCGGATCTACGGCAAGCGCGGAGGGTACGACAACCCGACGCTGTATCAAGGCAACCAAGGCAGCGCCGCCGCTTCTTCTACTGCGCCAAAGCCAACAAGTCCGACCGCGACACCGACAACACGCACCCGACCGTAAAACCCGTCGAGCTGATGCGCTATCTGGTGCGCTTGGTTACCCCGCCACGCGGCGTCACGCTGGACCCCTTTATGGGCTCAGGTTCTACCGGAGTCGCCGCCGTCCTCGAAGAGGCCCGGTTCATCGGCATCGACTACGAACCAAGCTATTTCGAGATCGCCAGCCGCCGCATCGACGACGCCCAACGCCAGCAGACCCTAGACCTGGATCCGCCCGACCCGCGCGCCCAAACCCCTCAATAAAAAATCCCGGTTTTCGTCTTCGCCCCCTTGCGCTCTTATAATTACATGCTAGTATTATATTCAAGCAGGGGCAACGACGACAACCAACCGGAGAGACGCCATGCAGACCATCATCAACCGCAGCCCGCTGACCATCTCGATCGACACGGACGGCGCAATCACCGTGACACTGAACAGCGCTCCGCTGGCGATGCCTTTCGGCACCAAGATCAAGGCGCTTTCCGAGGTGAAAGGCTCCGGAACGGCTGCGCTGGTTGCAGCAGCCAAGGCCAAGGGCGGCACGCACCTGATGGGATCGCGCGTTGCGCTGCTCCCCGGCGAGGCCGATCTGATCGCCGCAGCGCTTGCGTCGCATCCCGCGCTGATCGCCAAGGATGCCGCATTCAGGCTGAGTGTGAGCGGCTCGCCGCGGCCGAGCGCAAGATCAACGCCGAAAACGCATGGCAGACCGACCCCCGCTACGGCTTTGCAGAAGGCGCCGAGACCCCGGATCGCGCAGACAACACGCCGAGCCACAAGCGGGATTATTGATCACAACCACGGCCCCGCAATGGGCCAAGAGGATAGGCGACATGACCACAATCAACATCACCGGAACCATCCTTTCAGGCAACCTCGGCGAAGGCTGGAGCGACCAAGACGAGGCGGCCGAGGCTTACGCAGAGTTCCTTTCCGCGCGGTATCGCGCGGCAGCCAGATCAAGTTTCCGGGCGCAGAAATCAGCGTCGAGATCGAAGTCGAGTACAACACGGAGGGATGTTCCCCCGATGCGATCGCGACCGGAGACGCCGGCACCCTCGAAATGGCGCGGCGAGGACATGCTGACCAACGACGGCGCATGGAACGAGTTCCTCGACTCCGACGCCGCGCGCGAAGCTGGCCTAATCACCCCAACCGCCCGGCTCCGTCTGGGCAGGACACCACATGAACACCGAGAGCCTGATCCGAGACACCATCGCCGGCACATGGCGCGCCGGCCACTACGATACGGCGATCGACCGGCTCAGTGGCGCGCGGATGGCGTTGCTGTACGTCGAGCCCAAGAGTGCCGCCATCGACGATTTGACCGATCTCATCAACGTGGCGCTACGGCTCTACGCTGAGGATGCGACATGACCGAAACCAAACGCGGCCGGGCCGGCCGCCCGCGGACAACCCGATTGCGACACGGCAGATCTCGATTCTTTTGCCGCTGAACCTGGTCGAGAAGGCGCGGCGAATCGGCGACGATAACCTGACCGAGGGCGTGCGTCGCGCGCTGCGGGCGTATCGGGAGAAGGAGAAAACCCATGACCATCATCAAAACAAAGGCCAAGCCATCGACTGGACCGACTACTGGACCAGCGAGCACGCGCGCGCCGGGCTGTTCTTTCTGAGCTGGAACGCCGGTTGCGCCCGCCTGCTGATCCCCGACAGCCAGAAGCACTGCCTGCGCGAGATGCGCAACGCGACCGAGGTCATCGTCTCGCGCGGACCTTGGACCGACCAGGGCGGTCGGGATGCGCTCGAGCTGATGTGGGAAGACGGGACCGACTACCCCTTTGCCGTGCACCTGGTCGCCGAGCAGACCGACCGGTTGATCCCGACACGCAGCAAGGCGCGGGGTTTGATGTTGCGGCCTGGACCCGTGGAGGGCTTAAAGCACGCTGGCCGGGGCGGTATCGCGTGGTCGATGCGATTCCGGATCTGCGGCCGTGGAGTCAGCAATGAACGACGAAAAAGTACAAAAAGTGTGCAATTTATGCACTGCGCAGACTGCGGCCGCGAGATCGAGCTAAACAAACGACCGTGCGAGGATTGGCAACTCGAAGACGGCCGAACCGTCTGCCCTGAGTGCTGCATCGCCGACATGCAGGCGATCGTAGAGCGTGCCCGGGAGGAAGTCGGTCAGCCCCGCACAAAACACTGACCGACAAGCAAACCATTTCCCTGCCCCCAAGAAAATGGTCCCACCCCTCACAAACACTAGATATGGGGTTACACAGTGACCCCAACCACAACCACACTATGCGCAGACCTCAAGGAGCCGTCTGCGCATGCCTCCACCACCGAGGACCGTGACCGTCTACGCGCTGCCTTAACCGGCGGCGAGATGATGGTCAAATTCGCCGACGGGCGCCTCGTGCAGTACCGCTCCGTCTCGGAGATCCGCCAGGCGCTCGCCCTGGTCGACTCGGGCTTGACGCCGCATCCGGACAGCGTCGGCCCGCGGCCTTCCGCGTCAACGTGAGCAAGGGCGTCTGACGATGGCCCTGGTCCCCGCCGTCCAGCTTCTCGATTCCCGCGGCCGCCCGATGCGCAACAGCGCCTACGAGTCCGCCACCGTCGCGCGCCGCGGCTCCAGCTGGAACGCCCCCGGCTCCGGGCCGAATCAGGCCCTCAGCTACAGCCTCACGACCCTACGCAACCGCGCCCGCGCAGCCGAGCGCAACAACCCCTGGCTGTGGTCCGCGATCGACCGCCTCGTCTCCAACGAGGTCGGTGTCGGCGTGACCTTGCGCCCGCGCGCCAAGGATCCGGAGTTCCGCAAGGCCGCCGTCTCCCTCTGGGAGCGCTCCCGCCGCGAGCTCGACCCCGAGGCACGCTCGACTTCGGCGGCCAGCAGGCCAGGCCGTGCGCGCCCGCCGCGTGGCCGGCGAGGTCTTTGTGCGCCGTCGGCGCCGCACCAACGACAGCGCGTTTGCCGTGCCGCTGCAGGTCCAGATCCTCGAAGCGGAGTTCATGCCCGTCGGCGATCATCGCGACCTGCCCAACGGCAACAGCATCCGCGACGCCATCGAGTTCGACCCCCGCGGCGCCCGCGGCGCCCGCGTCGCCTACTGGCCCTACATCGCACACCCGAGCGACGACACCCGCGGCAGCGGCTGGAACCGACAGGTGCGCGTCCCGGCCGAGGACATCATCCATCACTACCTGCCGACCCGCCCCGGCCAACGCCGCGGCGAGCCCACGGCCGTGCGCTCCCTGCTCCCCGCGCGCACCTTCGACACCTACGAAGACGCCGAGCTGATGCGCAAGCAGACCCGCGCCGATCACCACCCAGGAGCTGCCTACCGCGAGGCGTTCACGGACCAGGACTGGCACTTCGACCCCTTCACCGGCGCGCCCATCACCAATCTGGACGCACCCCAGATCGACGTGGAGCCCGGAACCTTCCTCGGCCTCGCCCCGGGGGAGAAGCTGCAACTGTTCGACGCCGACGACAACGGCGCCGGCCTGGACGCCTACAGCCGCACAGTCCTGCTCAAGATCTGCGCCGGCTTCGGCGTGCCCTTCGAGCTGGTCACCGGCGACTGGTCCAAGGTCAACGACCGCCTCGTCCGCGCCGTGCTCAACGAGTTTCACCGATCCATCGAAGCCGCCCAAGACCACCTGCTGATCTTCCAGGTCTGCCTCGGTGTGTGGTCCTGGTGGATGGACGCCGCCGTCTTCGCCGGCCGCCTCCCGGCCCCCGGCTACGCCACCACCCGACACGACTACCTCGCCGTCCAGGCCCGCCCGCACGGCTGGCGTTACGTCAACCCGGCGCAGGATGTGGAGGCCAAGATCAAGGCCATCGGCGCCCATCTGACGTCGCGCATCACCGCGATCGACGAACAGCCCGGGCCGTCGGCTGAGGAGATTGACGCGCAGATTGCCGACGACCCTTGGGCGATGACGCCCGCACCGACCACGCCGGGTGCCGCATGAACGCGTGCGCAGCATCCCCGAAAACGACGAACCCCCGAGCGGCTGTCACCGCGCGAGGGCTCTTGCCACAACCAGTAAAGCAGGTACCGATCATGGCTAAGCAAAGTGTAACCCATCACGAGATCGCGGGCGTGATCGAGATCCATCGCAACAAGCCGATGGTGTCGAGCCTGAAGATTGCGGAGTTGTTTGAGCGTCCGCATAAAAACGTTCTCGCAGCCATCCGCCGCGAGCTCGCCGACGATATTTCGCGGCTTAAACTTGAGCCGCGAGACTACATAGATGCCCGCGGAAAGTCGCAGCCCGTGTTTTGGCTTGACGAGCGTCAAGCGCTTGTCGTGATGCCGTTCCTAGGAGGCAAGAAATCCCGCGAAGGCCAGCGCAAGCTTGTCGACGCCTACCTCTACTACCGCGACGCCTTCAAGAACCCGCCCCGCGCCGACCTGGTCCGGGGCAAGCGCGACGCCAGCCGAGTGCTGACCGACTCCATCATCGACATGCGTTCCGAGCACGGCAAAGACACGACCGCCGTGCACTACATGAGCGAGCAGAAGCTGTGCAACTGGGCCGTGAACGGCGCCTTCAAAGCACTGGACGAATCGAGCCTCAGCAACGAAGACCTTGAGCTGCTGCGCCTGGTGCGCGAACGCAACGCCGCGCTGATCGCCGCCGAAATCGACTACCCCGAGCGCAAGGCCCGCCTCGCGCAATACGCCATCCGCCAGCGCACCAAGCTGATCGCCACCGCACCAGGAGACCAAGCCCTATGAGCTGGTACCGCATCGTCAACGCGTCCAAGAACAAGGCGCGCATCGACATCTACGACGACATCGGCGAATTCCAGGACTGGTGGACCGGTGAGAAAACCGGTCTTGCCGCGCGCGACTTCTCCGCGACCCTGGCAGCGCTGGACGTCGGCGAGATCGAGCTGCACATCAACTCGCGCGGGGGCTCGGTCCCGGACGGGATCCAGATCTACAACGAGCTGCGTCGGCACAAGGCGCGCGTGACCGTCGTCATCGACGGACAGGCCGCCTCGATCGCGTCCATCGTCGCGATGGCCGGCGACGAGGTCGTGATGCCCTCGAACACGACGCTCTGGATCCATGACCCGATGGCGTTCCTCGACATCTGGGGCTACTCCAACGCCGACGAGCTGCGCGCCGCGGCGACCAAGACCCTCAACCTCGCCGACGATCTCGACACCACGCGCGACATCCTGGTCAACACCTACCTGACCCGCGCCAACGACACCCTCACCCGCGACGAGCTGATTGCGATGATGGCCCGCGAGACCACCATCACTGCCGAGCAAGCAATCGCGTGGGGCCTCGCCGACCGGATCGAGGAGCCGCTCAAGCAGGCCGCGTGTCACGACATGCGCCCGATGCGCGAGCGTGCCCGCGACGCCGTCCAGGCCCGCGCCGATGCGATCGCCGCCGAACCCGAAGAGCAGGACACCGCCGATGTTCCCGAGACACCCGCCCCCGCGCCGGAGCCGGAGCCGGAGCCCGAGCCCGTACCGGCCCTTGATCCCGATGCCGTCGTTATCCCCGCGACCGTCACCGCCGCGGATCTGCCGGCCCTGAACACCGCCCTTGCCGCGCGCGGCGTGACGCTCCACGCCGCCCAGACCGCGATGGATCCGCGCACCCTGGTCGACCTGTGCCAGACCGAGGGCTTCCTCGCCCTGGTCCCCGGCCTGTTGGCGTCCAGGGCCACCGAGACGGAAGTCCGCTCCCAGATCGCCCAAGCCGCCCGGCTGCGCGACCGCATGCAGGCCGCCGGGCTCGCCGCGCACTTCGATGCCACCCTGAACAGCCTGCGCACCGACCCCGTCGACGCCATCTGCCTCGCCTACTCCTACCGCATGGTGGAGGGCGAGAGCGCGATCCGCTCCGACCACGGCGCGCTCAACGGCCCCCCGAGCAAGCCGCCCCCCAACGTCCTATCGATCCAGGCCGCGCGTAAGGCGGCACAGAGGAAACAGCCATGACCATGATCACTGAAGGCCCCCGCGCAGGCGACTACCTGCTCTCCGAATCCAACGGCGCGCAGTCGCGCGAGTCCGCCGTCATCGCCGCCGGGGCCGACCTGGTCGCCGGCACCGTGCTCGGCCAGCTCACCAAGAGCGTGGTGGCCCTGACGGCCGCCGCATCCGGCAACACGGGCGCCGATACCGGGCTCGCCTCGGTCACGGTCACGCTCGGCGCCCAAGCGCTGCCGGGCCGCTACGTCCTCGAATGCACGGCGGCCGTCGTTGTCGACCCGGCGACCCCGGCGCAGTGGTCGATCACCGCCCCCAACGGTCTTGCCCTGCAGTCCGCCGCGAGCGGAGTCGCTTACGCCGGGTCGCACCTCAACCTCACCCTCGGCGTCGGGACCACGCCCTGGGCCGCGGGCGATCTGTTGTATGTGGATGTCTCCGGCACCGGCCAGTACATCCAGCACAACCCAGACGCCGTGACCGGTGCGGAGATCGCCGTCGCCGTGCTCTACGAGAGCGTCGATGCCGCAGAGGCCATCGCCGACGGCGTGATCACCGCCCGCCTCGCCGAGGTCGACGACGCCGCCCTGACCTGGCACACCGGCATCACCGACGCCGAGAAAGCCGCCGCCGTTGCCTCCCTGGCAGCTCGTCACATCATCGTCCGCTGAGGAGCGCCGACATGCCCACTCTCGATATTTTCAACAGCGACGCCTTCAGCGTCTCCAGCCTGACTGCCTCGATCAACCATGTGACCGAAGGCCAGGCCGTCCCGTCCGTGGTCGACGCTTTGTTCCTGCAAGGCGAGCGCGGCATCAGCACGACGACCGCCTGGGTCGAGCGCAAAGGCGACAGCCTGCAGTTGGTCCCGGCCGCCCCTCGCGGCGCCGACGCCGACCCGGTCAACAAAAGCACCCGCGACGGCCAGACCTTCACCGCGATCCACCTGCCCACCCGTGGCGGCATCAACGCCGACCAGGTGCAGAATGTCCGCGCGTTCGGCTCCGAGACCGAGGAAGAGGTGGTCGAGCGCATGGTGCAGGACGAGCTCGACCGCATGCGTCGCAACCTCTCCGCCACCATCACCTACCACCGCATGGGCGCGATCAAGGGTCTCGTCCTGGACGCGACCGGGTCGACCCTGCTCGACATCCACGATGCGTTCAACGTCTCCCAGCAGTCCCAGTCGATGGAGCTCGACCAGGCCGGCACCGACATCCGCGCCCTGATCATCAAAGCCAAGCGCTTGTCCGAGAAGGCGGTCGCCGGCTCTATGGTCAACGGCTTCGTGGCGCTTTGCGGCGAGGGCTTCTTCGACCTGCTGACCAATCACGGCGACACCAAGGAAGCCTTCAATCGCTACATGGACGGCGAGATGCTCCGCAACGATCCGCGCTCCGGATTCAGCTTCGGCGGCGTGGTCTGGCGCGAGCTCTACGGCAAGGTCGGCAACACCGAGTTTATCGACGACGAGCACGCCTACCTGATCCCGTTGGGCGTCCCGGACCTGTTCATCACCCGCTGGGCACCGGCCGACTACATGGAGACCGTCAACACCCTCGGCATCCCCTACTACGCCAAGCAGGAGCTGCGGCGCATGGGCAAGGGCGTGGACCTCGAAGCGCAGTCCAACCCCATCAACCTCTGCACCCGCCCGCGCGCCGTCATCAAGCTCACCCACACCTGAGCCTGATCCGGAGCCGCAGCCGCACCCATGAGCCACCTCGACGACCCTCCCAGCTGATGGTCGACAAGCTGTTCACCGTGCGGACGTTCGGCGTGCCGGTCGCCCTGCCGGGCGGCCGGGATGTCGTCGGCGTGTTCGTGCGCGCCCCGCAGCCCAAAACACCGTGGCCCGAGATCGGTGCCACGCTCAACCTACGCCACACCCCGAACCCCGAGGTCCACCTGCTCGCCGCCGACACCGTCGGCTGAGCCTAACACCCCGGTTGTCATCACCGTCAAGCGCGACACCGCCGAGCGATTCCTCGTCGTGGACGTCGATCCTCCCGCCGACGGGATGGCCCGCGTCGCCCTCCTGGTCGACCCCACCGACGCCCGCGTCCCGATCCGACCAACCGGTGGCAATGATGAGCGTACCCGTCACCACCACCCTGGACGCCTACCACGCCGCGGTCATCGAGACCCTGCGCGACACCTTCGGCGACCGGATCCAGACCTACGGGCCCTACGACCCGACGGAGCTCCTCGACAACACGCGCCCGCTCAACACCCCGGCGCTCTACCTGCAGCTCGAGACCACGGACCTGATCACCCTGCCCGACGGCATGCCCCTGCGCGCACACGTCCCCGCGCGCATCTCCCCGGTCATCCGTCGTGCTCAGCACCCGCACCGCCGGTGACCTGCAAGTCGCGCTCGATGTCCTCGCCAGCGCGGTGGCCGTGCTCGTCTCCAAAGCCGGAGCCGACGACCGCCAAGCCGCCGCCCGGGCAACCGCTGGGGCCTCGGCGCCGCCGTCACCGCCCCGAGGGCATCGCCGCCATCCCCGCCGAGTGGCGCCCCGGCGCCAACGGCTACGACTCGCGCGCCGTGCGCTTCGAGCAGACGCTTTATTTGCCGAACGATCCTATCGCCTGCCTCGCCGAGCCCGCGCCCGAGCCGGTCGAGCCGGACCCCGAACCCTAGCCCGGAGCCGACATGCCCACGGTCCAGATCAACAAAACCGCCTACGTCAAGATCGTCGACGCCGCGGCCGAGAGCTTCACCGCACAGTGCCGCGCGGAAACCCTCTGGGAAGTCACGTTCGCCGAAACCGAACCCGCCGTCGAGACCGCGGGCGCCCTGGTCCCGCCCGGCCTCGAGCACGGCGTGACCCGCGCCAACGGCACCGGCCACGGCAGGGCAAGCTCCCGGCCAGCGCCCCGGTCGCAACCGCCGACGTGGTCGTGATCTGAGCATGCGCGCCTTCAACCCATTCGCCGCATTCCGGCCGTTCAGCGCGCATCGCGCGTCGGGCCACCGCCCCGCCCCCGGCTTCGAGCTATTCATGGTCCGCAAGCCCGGCGGAGTCGGCTGGGAGCCCCTCATGGTCCGCAAGCCCGGCGGAGTCGGCTGGGAAACATTTCAGGTGAAGAAAGCACATGTCTGAGCCGCTACCCCACGAAGATCAGAGCCCCGCATCCGGGTTCCAGATCGAGCAGGAGGCACCGAGCTGATGACGGTGATTCTGGGTGCTGTCCAGCCCGACGACCTCGCCGAGCCCTATGTCGATGAAGGCACCCCCGGCGCTGACGGCCTGTTGACCGCCGCGGACAAGCTCAAGCTCGACGACATCGAAAACGAGGCTACAGCGGATCAAACCGCACAAGAAATCGCAACCGCAATCGACGCCGACGAGACAGCGGAAGCGACGCTTAAGACCGCGCTCGGGCTCGGGTCTGCGGCTTATACCGACGATGACGACTATGCGACCGCCGCCCAAGGCGATTTGGCGAATACCGCAGAACAGCCTGCCGCGATCACAACCGCCGCGATCACAGACGGCAGCCTCGCCACCCGCTCAACGGCTCGATCCATCACGTCGCTCTAACCGAGGACGTCGATGTCGCCTGGACCGCGCCCATCCCGAGCGGCGGCAACGCTGCTACGACCGGCTACTACTGCACCGTGGTCTTCAACCCGCCCGGCACTGGCGAAGGCTCGGGCGCCGAAGACGACGGCCCGTGGATCGCCCCCTTCCCGGTCGGCTGGAATCAGGTCGGCGGTCTCGACTCCATCAACCTCGCACCCGGCGATGACCCGATTGTCTGCTCGCTCGCAAGCGTGGGCGACGGCGTGATCCTCGTCTCGGCGGTGGCGAGCAGTGGAGATTGCAGCGTGAGTATGCAGCGGCATTTGCAGTCGATGCTGATGCGCGCAGGCCGCCGTCACAACGACATCGGCACGCCGGGCGCCTGGGGCTTCGGCGTGGGCGTGACGCCCTACGATCGGGTGCCCGCAGGCTGGGAGCCGGCAGCGGATCACACGACACCCGATGCGGACGGCTACGGCAATTACACCTACCTGGATGGCTCGGTCGCGGCCTATGTGCCGCGTTTTACTACAAATGGGGCACGGGCTCGAATGGTCTGTCGATCAACACGATCGACATCAAAAACATCTGGACATTCCGCGACCGCGCCCACGCCGCGCAGTCCGGCTACGCCCTGCACCGGGCCTTTGTCGACGGCGGGCAGGTTATGCCCGGCGCATTCGTGGACAAATACCAGTGGAGCGCGAACAGCTACAACGGCAACGTGGTTGCGGGAAGCATCAAAAACGGCGATCCGCTCTCGAGCAGCGCCTCGCGCAACGGCAGGGCTCCCTGCTCACCGGCCTGACGACGACGGACAACATCTATGCCGGCGCGCTCAAAGCCGCCAAAACGCGGGGCCAGGATTTCTTCTGCAACAGCCGCTTCATCTGGGCTGCGCTGGCGATGCTGTCCTACGCCCATGCACAGGCGTCGTCATCGACCGAGCGCTGCGGCGGTACATGGCCGGCGCCAACTACCCCAAAGGCAACAACAGCAATAACGCTGCGCGCACCGACGTGGACGACACGAGCTGCTCATGGACCTCGAGCGGCTACAACTTCTGCGGCCTGACGGGCAGCGCGTCGACATTCGCAAAATCCACGCACAACGGTCAAAACTCGGGCATTGCCGATCTGAACGGCAACGTCTGGGAAGTCACGCCCGGATTCACGAGCAACGGCTCCCATTTCCTCATTTTCAAAGAGGCCGCATCGATCGTCGATGTGACGGGCGGCACGACCCTGTCTACGGATCTGTGGAGCGCAGCCGGGTATTCGGACCTTCACGACAATCTCGGCGCCACCTATGAAAGCGCAATCGCGCGCAGCGCCGTTACACGCTACGCAAGCGCCAGCCAGGCATTCAGCGCCGCCACCGAAGGCAACGCCTGGGCATTCGCAGGCATGGGCGGCATGCTCGCCGCGGGCGCCAGTACGGCGGGCACGGCCGAATTCGGAAGCGACGGTTTTGGGATTACCGGCCTGCGGCCATGTGCCGATTTCGGGCGGGAGCTGGAACACCGGGGCGAGCGCGGGGGTCTGGGCGTTGAATTGCGGCGCTGTCCGGGGCAGCTCGTCTGTCCGCGTTGGGGGCCGGGCCGCCTGTTACTTGGCTGGCCCGAGCGATAGCGATGGGCCTTCACTCGAAGCCAACCTGAATCAGCGGTTCATCGAGACCGCGCGTCAGGTCAATTTGTATTTGAATCATTTTCCGAAGCATGAAAAGTACGCGCTCGCACAGCAGATCCGGAATGCGCTGTACGACGTGTATGCGCTGATCGTCGAAGCGCAAAAGCGCTATCACAAGAAAACCACGCTAACCAACCTCGACATTCGCCACGAGCAGCTGCGGATGTTCGTTAATCTCGCGCACAGTCTCGGCTATTTTCAGTTCCGCGACGGTCAGCCGTCCGCCGAGTCGCCGGAGGCGCGGGCTATCCACAGACACCTGGTCTTGAGTCGAATGATCGACGAGCTTGGGCGGATGATCGGTGGGTGGCTGAGGCTGGAATCAGGAGGCAAAGAGCAGTGAAGGAGACGTCTTAACATGTGCCCGATTTCGGGCGGGAACTGGAACAACGAGGCGAACGCAGGGTCTGGACGTTGAATTGCAACAATGTCCGAGGCAACTCGAATGTCAACGTTGGGGGCCAGGCCGACTCTGATTCACCTCGCATCCGGCAACGGAATGGTGGAACACAGGGAGACGTTTTCCTGCGCGCAAGCGCGAAATCAGAGTGCATCCGCCTTTCCGGTAGGGCCGGCAACGGTGTCGAAGGTCAGGCGCGATGAAGCGCATCGGTCATTTGTTCGAGGCTGCGTTTACGCCGGAAAGCATTTATGCGGGGTATGCGGCGCCTCTCGCGGCAAGCATCACACCCGCGCCTGTTTCGAGTTCGAGCGGAGGCTTGCGTATCACCTCGACATGCTGCGCGGGCTGACCAGCGGGCGCTATCGGCCCCGGCCCTACTTCCGATTCGTCGTCAAAGAGCCGAAAGAGCGCGTGATCTACGCCCCGGCTTTTCGTGATCTCGTGGTGCAGCACGCCATCTATCGCGTCATCCTGCCCATCTTCGATCCGACCTTTATCGCCGCGTCGTTTGCCTGCCGGGTGGGCTACGGCACGCACCGCGCCGCCGATTATGCGCAGCAGGCACTCAAGGCCAGTCCGCGCGACAGCTACACGCTCAAGCTCGACGCACGAAAATTCTTCTACAGCATCGATCGCGCGGTACTGCGCACGCTGATCGAGCGCAAGATCAAAGACCGCCGCTTTATCGGCGTGATGATGCAGTTTGCGGATTACGGGTCGCCTGTCGGCATCCCGATCGGCAACCTCCTCAGCCAGATTTACGCGCTGATCTATCTCAATCCCGTGGATCATTTCGTCAAGCGCGAGCTCGGCGTGAAGCGCTATTGCCGCTATGTCGATGATCTCATGCTGTTCGGCCTGACCCGCGAGCAGTGCGTGGAGTATCGCGAGCGCATTGCCGCGTTCATGCGCGACCGGCTGGGCTGGAGCTTTCGCGCACCACGATCGCGACCGTACAGCGCGGCGTCAACTTCGTCGGATACCGTACCTGGGCGCGCAAGCGATTCGTTCGCAAGCACAGCCTTTATACGCTGCGCCGATCCGTTGCGCGTGGAAAGCTCGACTCCGTCGTCTCGGTGCTCGGGCACGCCAGGCGCACGCACAGTCTGCGACACATGATTGCGACGGTCAGACGCCGAACCCCGGCGATGTACCGGGCGCTCCCGCCGGCATATAGGAGGATGACATGTACATGACCGAAGCTCACCGCCTAGCGATAGAGCCTCTAGACAATCGCTGGCTCGACACAAAGGTCAAAAGGCCGAAAAGCCCTACTCGCTCGACACAATTTGTCTGAGGCTACCACCTCAATATCCTCGGTTCCCGGAGCATCCTCCGGGGAGCGCGCGACATGTACATGACCGAAGCTCACCAATTGCCGCCGAGCCACATTTTGCGCGACGGCCTGCGCCATCCGTCGCCCCGCTGATCCGTCGCGAGGATATTCATCGCCTCGCCAGTCTCGGCGTGCTGCGGCACATCACCGCCGAGGGTCCGGCCCCGCTCGGCTATGGCCCCTGGCATCTCGCCGAAGACGCTCAAGGGCCGCATTACTACCGCGAGCCTGCGGGCACCGAGCAAGAGCGACAAGCCGCGATCGATGCGGCGCGAGCGCGGCGCATGAAGCCGCACTGGCCGCCGAATGGGCGCAACAGGCCGCCGATCGCGCAAAGCGCGAAGCGAACGAAGCGTTGGCCGAGCCGACAACGCCCGAAAACCTATCCCAACAACTCGCGGCCATTCGGCTGCTGTCAGGAAGTCTAATCATGGCCGTCATTTGCAAGATCGACCGAAACAATGCGCGCGGGAATGAGATTGCCGCTGCCGTAGACAAGATTCGCGACGGGCTCGCCACGTTGAAAGCTCGACGGAATGCGTGCCGAAGCCGTGGGTGCAGGCGGCACCGTCTTCGCCGAGACGTTCGGCATTACCGCCGAAGCTCAAGCGATGAGCGACAGATGGGGAGCCATTGCCGGCGGAGTCTATACCGGACTGCCCGACTTCCTGAATGCGACGATTGCTGACTGATGAGCGCCGTCTGCATCTCGCTGATCGTCACGGTCGCGGCCTTTGCATTCGCGGGCGGGATGTACGTGTCGCGGAGGATTTATCGATGACCGAACGCGAAGACGGAGCTTATTTCGGCATCCTACTATTTCAGATCATCGACGCGCATCGCGAGGCTGCGGAGTGCAACCGGCGGCAATGGGCGCGGATTTGGATCGTGCTGTGGGTGTCGATCGGCGTGCTGGCATTCGGTGCGTGGTACAGCGTGGCGCAAGCGCAGAGCGTGCCTGCGTATGAGGGCTGTACGCTCGCGTGGGATTACTCGGAGGAAGATCAAGCCAAGATCGGCGGCTTCGGGGTCTTTGTCGGGGAGCGCAGAGTGACGGGGCTAGGTCCGGCTGAGCGATCCATTCCCTGCGACGCGCTCGGGCTGACGTTCGGTGAGACGGTGCTGCTCAAGATCCGCGCATGGGGCATCAACGGCGGGCATTCGGAATGGGCAACGCTCGAAGCCGTTTATATGCCGACGCCCGTCGTCGCCCCGCCGACTCGGGTTCGGCTTCAATGGGAATGGGAGTCGAGCCATGGGCTACCCTCTCCGCATCGACAGGCTTTCCAAGGAAGAAAAGCGGACGATCCAACGGGATATGATCCGGCTTGGATTCCTTAAGCCAACTCTTTCAAACGGCGATCCCGCTGACGACGGCATTTGGGGGCCGGTGACAATCCGGGCTTATTCCCAATACTGGGCCTCGCGCCCGTCTGTCGAGATCAGTATTCCGGTCGTAAGCCCGGCACCAGCTGAACCGTGGTGGGTCTCGGGAACGCACTGGAGCTTGATTGCGGGCCTGGCGTCGATGCTGCTCGGATTCGCGGGCATGGCCGTCGATGCCGGGGATTGTCGCAAGCACTGGCAATGGGCGCGGCAACGGTGGCGACGCTGATAGGACTCTACCGCAATGCGGCGCGTAAAGAACCCGATTGATCCAACTCTCGTTGCTCGCGTCGGCACTCACGATATCCGTCTGCCTAGCCGGCTGCGCCGTGACCCAGTGTCGACCGGGAGCGACACCGGACACAAAGACCCTCGCGGGCTATTCGGCGAGTGAGCTATCCATGATCCAGACGCTCATGGCGTTTGGTCCTTTCGTTCGATGCGAGGTGGAATGATGCAACAACTTCTGGTCAACGCCTTAATCGCCATAGCTTCGCGCCTCGATCTCTTTGCGCTGGCCGAAGCCATTTACCGGATGCTGGAGCCGAAGATCCCCGCCGAAGTGAAGATGCGGATCAATACGCTGGTGCGTACTGTCGATGAGCTTGATCTCCCGGCGAGGAGAAATTCCGAGAAGTGATAACGGCGCTGAAAGATCCGAATTCCTCCGTGCGCGGAGCCATTGCCGGCATTCCGCAGCGCGTATTGCTGGTAGCAATTCAAGCTGCTTACGAGCGCATGGAAAAGTGAGATGGGCAATGACGAAGTCGAAACCTACCGACGCAGACGCGAACCCGGCGACTCTCGCGAGCGGACATTCGCATCGCTCGCATCCTTGGTGGGCGCTCTCTCGTTGGCATGGGTACTATCATCGGCCTGGGTTGGTTTTCGTGACAGTGTTCTTGCTGAACTTGGGGCTTGCGCATCTCGCGCTGAACTCCTTGGCGCCAAAGTGGAGCAGTATTATCGCGAGCGAGATCCGTGGCTCAGGCGCATTGAGATGCTCGAAAAGCAGCGGGATCAGCTTAATGAGCGAGTGCAGATCTCCTTGATCGGATTCGGGATCTTGAACTCGGCGGAGGCAAGCGGCCGTGAGTAGCCTCATGCAAACCCCTTGCGCCAACCTCATCGAGCGCGACCCGCCCGAATGCGCGATGAGCCGCAAGGTCCCCGAGGACTGTCATCGGGCGTGCGCGTATTACTCCCCGGACTCACGGACAGCGAGCGCACCCGCTGCGAGATCTGGACCCGCGTCATGGGCTACCACCGTCCCGTGTCGGCCTTCAACGCAGGTAAGCGGGCCGAGCACGACGAGCGGCGTTACTTCAAGGAGCAACAGCCATGACCCGCGTCAATTCAAGATCGAGATTTTGTTGCCCGGTCTGCGTCAGCTGGAAACCGCCGTGCTGGGGCAGATCAGCGCCGATCCGGGATGCCGCGCTGCAGATGCTGCTGACGATCGCGCTGCAGGAATCCGCGCTCGAGCACCGCGCCCAAGTCATCGCGAGCGGCAACCCGGGCCCCGCGCGGGGCTGGTGGCAGTTCGAGCGCGCGGGCGGCGTGGCCGGCGTGATGAGGCATCCCGCATCCGCCGCGCTTGCGCGGAATCTGTGCCAGGCATGCCATGTCCCCTTCAGCGCGCCACATATCTGGCGATGCCTGGAAGGGCACGACGTGCTCGCGGCCGGGTTTGCGCGCCTGCTGCTCTGGACCGACCCTACGCCGCTGCCGACCGACCATGCCGGCGGGTGGGACTATTACTTAAATAATTGGAGACCCGGAAAACCACACCCCGCGAAATGGCCGGGCTATTGGCGTCAGGCCGGCGAGGCACTGGCATGACCCTCCTCGGCACCGCTTCCATCCTCGCCGACGTGCCGCAGCCCGTGCGCACGCGCATCACCGCGCGCCTGGCCGCCCTGCTCGACCCGCTCGCGCACGTCACCGTCGGCCCGGACCGCGGGGCCTTCGAGGAGCGCGCGACGATCTACATCACCCCGGGCACCGAGTCGGTCGAGCGCCGCTACGGCTGCGACACCCGCGCCGCGCAGTACACCATCAGCGCGGCCGTCTATGCCCCGGACTACCTGCCGCCGCCCTACGAGATTGCGGACCGGCTGTCCGCGCAGGTCGCCCAAGTGCTCGCCACCCCCGACCCGACCCTCGCAGCCCTGGTCGAGGGCATTACGCTCGACAGCACGGCGCCCGTGTTCCCCGAGGAGCCCGGCAACATGGTCGGATCCCGCCTGACCTACACCATCACCTACTCGGCCGACCCGGTCGATCCCGACAACGCCATCTGAGGATATCGACATGGCATCCGCAAAAGACGCAAAAATCCAGTTCGAGGCCGGCCAAACGCCCTACGCCATGGCTCCCTTGACCGGCTCCGGGGTCGACTTCGTCGGCGCCGCGGCCCCTTGGTCGCGCCGCTCCGGCTATGAGCCCGAGATCCTGGTCGACGGCCTGTTGACCGGCGGTAAGATCACCGCGCACGCCACCGAAAACACCGTCGCCATCGCCGGCGGCACGGCCTACATCAGCGGCAAACTGGTGTCGTTTCTGGCGACCACCAAGACCGTCGGCATCGGCTCCGAGGGCACCGCCGCGCGCATCAGCTCGGTCATCGTCGACGAGGACGGCGCCGTCTCGGTCGAGGACGGCACCGTCGGCGCGGCGTTGATCGAGACCCGCGATCC
>JAGYNF010000060.1 GCA_018400215.1 Cyanobium sp. M55B138
GGCGGCCACGAACACCTGGGCGCCATCGGATCGGTGCCCCTGGCGCTCCAGCCAGGCCTGGTGGTGGAGGGGGCTGAAGGGATCGCGCTCGATCGCATCGAAGTCGGCAATGGCGCCGCTTTCCAGGAAGTAATGGTTGCCCAGGCTTTCGTTCACCCCCAGGTCGCAAACGATGCGGGTGCTCACCCCCAGGGCCATGGCCTCCATGGCGGCGGTCGACGACACGGTGATCGCACAACCGCACTGCCTGAGCAGGTTGAGGCTCGGCTTGTAGCTGATCTGGAGGTTGGCAATGCGCCGGCTCAGCTTCTCGATGCGGCTGGCCATCTCGCCGTGGTGCCGGTGCAGGGTGGCCTCCACCCGGGAGGTGCGGGGCTTGAAAATCACCGGATGCTGGGGCCAGGCCCGGGCCAACTTGGCTAGCCGGCGGCAGATGTATTTGCGCTGAATGGGGTTGTCGGGAACCGAGGGCTGCTCAAAAAACACGATTGGGGCCCCTTCCGGAACCTGATGGCGGGGCTGGAGTGACCAGAGGATCGGCAGGCCCGTCACGGTGGCATTGCCGGAGTCGATGCCCAGGGCGCTGCAGCCCTGGCGATAGAGCTGCAGGTCGGATTCGGCGTTGAGGCAGAGCAGATCCGCCCCGGAGCGATCCATCATCCCCTCGAGTTGATGGCGAAACAGGATGCCCGGGTAGGCGCTCACCAGCAGCGGGCGGCGCTCCTGGCCAGCCCATTGCGACTGCAACAGCAGCAGGGTCTCGCGGGTGCGCCGCCCATCGAGGCCCAGCACCAGGGCATCGATGGGGGCCAGGGCGGGCCGCAGGTCCCGCAACTGCGACCAGGTGCGCTGCACGATGGGGGTGCGGCCGTCGATGCGGCGGATTTCCAGCACCTGCCGGCGCGACAACTTGCGTCCCGGCAGCTCCAACAGATACAGGGTGGTGTCAGCTCCCTCCTGCCGCGCCACCTGCAGCAGGCTCATGGCCGTCTTGCCGAAGGAGTCGAAACAGGCCAGTGCTGCCACCTGGCGCCCCTGCAGGTGTCCCATCAGATGGGGTCCGCCTGGGTGGTTTCGGCTGGGCGTTGTGGAGCGCCCTCCAGCAGGGGTGCCAGCTGTTCACACAGGCGCAGATCGGCTGGGGTGTCGATTTCAGGAGACAGCTCAGCCACCAGCACCGGCAGGCTGGGGGGCACAAAGCGATGGCCGTGCTGCAGGAAGGCCGCGGTGCGCATGGCGTAGATGGCTCCGGTTTCCAGGTAGGTGGGGGGCAGCTCCTGCCGCCGCTGCCTCGGCTGGCTCGCCTCGTGGTTCACGCCCACGCCGTGGCCCTGGGCGTCGGTGCTCCAGAGAAAGCCGTGCCAGGGCACCACACTGAAGGCCATGTTGGCGGTGCTGCTGGCCTCCAGAGCCCGCACCACCTGGTCGATCTGGCGCCCGGTGGTGAAGGGCGAGGTGCACTGCAGAAACACGAAAATGGGAGGCAGGGGCCCCCGCTCGGCCAGGTGCTCCAGGGCGTGGATCAGGGCGGCCTCGGAGGAGGCCTGGTCGCCGGCCAGGTCGGCGGGCCGTCGCAACCAGCCGGCCCCTGCCTGCTCGGCCAGGCTGCCGATCTGCCCGTCATCACTGCTCACCCAGATGGCCCCCACGCGCTCGGCGGCTTGGGCGGCCTGCACACTGCGGGCCAGCAGCGGCACCCCTGCCACCGGGCGAAGGTTCTTGCCGGGGATGCCCTTGGACCCTCCCCGGGCCGGGATCAGGGCGAGGGGGGAGAGCCGGGCATCGACAGGAGCCAGGGCCGTGCTCATCGGCCACCGCCATCGGGGGGATAGGTGCGGCCATTGGCCCCCAGGGGGTAGTGGCGCAAGGGATCGCCATGGGGAGCACTGGGCGGTGGCGATGGCGCCGTGCAGGCCCCTTGTTGACGCTGGGCTGAGAGCAACACTTTTTTCACCCGACCCACCGGCACGCCCGTATCGGCCGCTACGGCCGTGCAGAGAGCATCCAGCATGCCTCGATCATCCAGCCAGCCCCGATCAACCGGCAAAGCACCGACTACATCCGAAGATTGCATCGCCTGGCGAGCCCTTTCAGACCGCTGCGAACGTAGCAGCCGTGGACGTTGGGTAGTTTGGGGCCCCGCTGCAGGCCCCACCCCGCCTTGGCCTTCCCCAAAGCCGCCGTGCGCCTGGGCCTGCCGGCGGCCGGCATGCTTCACCACAGCACGCTGCCGGCGCTGCTGGCCCCCCATGGGCTGGTGTGTGGCCGCCACCGCTGCCGCGCCGCCCCCCTCGATGCCCTGTTGGCCTGGGGCCGCAAGCCCAGTGCCCGGGCCGCCGAACGACTCGCCGCCCGGCGTGGCCTGCCCCTCTGGCGCTGTGAGGATGCCCTGGTGCGTTCCCTGGGGCTGGGGCCAGACAGCCCGCCCCTGGGCTTGCTGATCGACGACCTGGGGGTCTACTACGACGCCACGGCCCCCAGTCGCTTGGAACGGCAGACGGCGCGCCGCCATAGCGCCGCTGAGCTGGAGCGGGCTGAGGCCCTGCAACGGCTCTGGCGTGAGCAGCGGGTGAGCAAGTACAACGGCGCAGCGGAAGCGCCTGCTCCGCCCGAGCCTTTCGTGGTGGTGGTCGACCAGACCGCCGGTGACCTCTCCATTCAGCTGGGGGGCGCCACAGCCGCCCAGTTCGCCACCATGCTGGCGGCAGCCCTGGCGCGCCATCCGGCCTGCAGGGTGGTCGTCAAGACCCACCCGGATGTGGTGGCCGGCCGCAAACGGGGCCATTTCCACCCCCAGCAGCTGGCGGATCCACGCATCCTGCTCGAGGCCAGCGGTGGCCATCCGGCCGCCCTGCTGGAGCGGGCCGACGCCGTGTATGTGGTCACCTCCCAGCTGGGCTTTGAAGCCCTGCTTTGGGGCCGCCCGGTGCACTGCTTCGGCATGCCCTTCTATGCCGGTTGGGGGCTCACCAACGATGCCCTGCTTGCCCCCTCCCGCCGCCGGGGTGCGGGGCCCAGGCAGCTGGGTGATCTGGTGCACGCCGCCCTGGTGGAGGTGGCGGTCTACATCGACCCCCATCGCCATCGGCCCTGCAGCCCGGAGCAGTTGATCGCCGCCATCGGCCTGCAGCGCCGCCTGCGCCAGGCCCAGCCCGGGCCGATCGAGGCCTTCGGCTTCACCCCCTGGAAGCAGCGGGTGCTGCGCCGTTTTCTGGCCGGCCCAACCCTGCGTTTTCGCTTCCCCTGGCAGGGCCCGGGCCGGGCCGCTGCCCTGGTGGCGATCTGGGGCCGGCGGGCCAGGCCTGGGCTGTTGCGGGCCCTGCAGCGCCGCCAGCTGCCCCTGCTGCATGTGGAGGATGGCTTCCTGCGCTCGGTGGGCCTGGGGGCAGACCTGATCGATCCGATCTCCTGGGTGCTCGACCGCCGCGGCATCTACTACGACGCCACCGCCCCCAGCGACCTCGAACATCTCCTGGCCCATGGCCACTGGAGCGACGCCCAGCTGCAGCGGGCCGCCCGCCTGCGCCAGCGGCTGGTGGAGCAGGCGATCACCAAATACAACCTCAGCGCCCCGGCCTGGCGGCGGCCGCCGGCTGCGGGCCGGGTGGTGCTGGTGGTGGGGCAGGTGGAGTCGGATGCCTCGATCCGGCTTGGAGCTCCGGCGATCCGCCGCAATCTCGAGCTGTTGGAGGCGGTGCGCCGGGCGGAGCCCGAGGCCTATCTGGTTTACAAGCCCCATCCGGACGTGGTGGCGGGGCTGTGCCGCCAGGGGGAGGGGGAGGCGCGCGTGGCCCGCTGCTGCGACGAAGTGCTGGTGGAGGCATCGATCCAGCAGCTGTTCACCCAGATCGATGCCCTGCATGTGCTCACCTCGATTGCCGGCTTCGAGGCGCTGTTGCGGGGCCTGGAGGTGCACACCTGGGGCCTGCCCTTTTATGCCGGTTGGGGCTTGACCCACGACCAACTCAGCTGTGGGCGGCGTGGCGGCCCGTTGGCCCTCGATGCGCTGGTGCACGCGGCGCTGATTGAGTATCCCCGCTATGTGAGTCGCCACAGCGGGCTGTTCATCGAAGCGGAGCAGGCGATCGATGAGCTGTTGGATTGGCGGGCGGCGCCACCCCGTGCCCTCAGCCTGCAGCAGCGGATTTTTCGCCATTGGGGCCGGCTGCGGCGGCGTTGAGCCCCTGCTGCTGCGTGGCAAAGTTGAACCCGGCTGAGCGTGGGTAATCCGGCATTGACTTCAGAACGGGCTCCGGCCCTGGTGCAGGTGCAGATCGATGGTCCGGTGCTGCTGTTGATGGGCCCGATCGGTCTGTTTTTTGCCCGTTTCTGCCGCTACCTGCGCGGCTGTGGGATTCCGGTCACCAAGGTGATGTTTCCCCTGCATGAGTTCGGCTTCCCCCGCGATGGACGGGTGCCCTTTTCCGGATCGATGCAAGAGTGGCGCCCATTCCTGCGATCGCTGCTGGCCGAGCGGGGGATTCGCCATATTTTTATGTATGGCGATTTCATCATCCCCCATCGCATTGCCATCGAAGAGGCCCAGCGGGCTGGGATTGAGGCCTGGGTGTTTGAGTTGGGCTATATCCGCCCCAACTATGTGAGCTTGGAGCGCGATCGCGTCAATGCCCGCTCCCATCTCAATCAGCCGGTGGAGTTTTACCGGGCGCTGCCGGCTGTGAATCGCCTGCCCGGGGGGGTTCTTCATCCCGGCTGGCGCTGGCGCAAGGTGTGGAAGCTGCCCACCTTCATCCAGCATGCTTTGACGCGCTACCCGATCATTGAGGGCGAGCATAAGCTGCAGCCTTCGCCCCGTTTTCTATGGTGCCAAGTGCGCGGCACTTGGCGCCTGGGGCTCTACCGCTGGCGGGAGCGCGCCCTGAAGCGCCGGTTGCTGGAGCACCTTTCCTATTTTTTGGTGGTGCTGCAGGTTTCCAGCGACTCCCAGATTCAGCTGGGGTCCCCCTACCGGGGGATGCATGAATTCATCGAGGATGTGATCCGTTCTTTTGCGGCGCAAGCCCATGCTTCGGATCATTTGGCGTTCAAACACCATCCCCGAGACCGCGGCTACAACAATTACGGCCGACTGATTCAGCTGCTAGCCATGCGTTATGGCATAGAGGGCCGTGTGCATTACTTTCACGATGGGGCGTTGAGTCAGTTTTTGCGTACCTGTCGTGGTGTGATTACGGTCAACAGCACGGTGGGATTGCAGGCTCTTTACCATGCTGTTCCCACCAAGGTGATGGGGCATACCTTCTACAACCTGCCTGGGCTCACCGATCAGAAGCCCCTCGATCAATTCTGGCAGGAGCCCCAAACCAGCGACCGGCCGCTCTTCTATCGCTTCTATGCCCACCTGGTCACCAGCACCCAGGTGAATGGCAATTTTGATGGCGATTTTCCTTTTCGCCCCACGTTCCCCATCGGTCCTGAGGCACGCCAGCAGGCGCCAGCACCTCGCCTGCCTGATGCTGCACGCCCCGTGGGCCGTGGTGGTTGGGCTGTTCCCGTGCGCTTTGTGTCGCGGTTGTTGTGTGGTGTGTCCTATTTCCTGGTGTATGGCATCCAGTTACTGGCCCTGGCCCTGGGCCGGCGCCAGCTCGCCGCCCGCCTGTTGGTATGGACGGCCCAGGTGGGCCTGAGGGCTCTGGGGATCACGGTCGTGATCGATGACAGCCAGCCGAGTGAGCCGGCGGGAACCCCCATCGTGCACCTCTGGAACCACGAGAGTCCGGTGGATGTGCTGGTGGTGCAGGGGGCGCTGCGCCTGCCCAGCATCACAACCGCCAGCCTCCATCTCAGCCGCATCATGCCCTGGTTTGCCGCATCGGCAGCCAATGCGGGCCACGGCCTGATGGATCATCGGGATGGCCGATCACGCACGTCGGCTCTCTATGGGGCCTCCCGCACCCTGGCGAAGCGCGGCCAGGTGATGCTGGCACCGAATGGTTCCCTGGTCACGCCGATCCACACGCGGGTTTCGGCCAGCGCGCTGCTCCTGGCCCGCAAGCATCACGCCCTGATTGTTCCCTGGACCTTCACGTATTACGGCCTGTCCACGGCCCCCGAAGACCTCTATCGACCGTTGCGTCTGTTGTGGTCCCGCCTCACAGCTCCCTTGGCCACCATCCATTGCCGCCGCGGGCGTGCCGAGGACCTTGGCTTGCCCCAGGGGGGCTGTGACCGCCAGACCTTTGTGCAGTCCGTACAGGCCTACTACGCCCGCACCACCGCCTTCAGGCCGCCAGGATCAAGCTGATGTTGTGCCCGCCGAAACCAAAGGCATTCTTGAGGGCAAAGCGCTCCACCCCCGTGCCCCCCGCCAAGGGGTGATGGGCATCCTGCACCACCGCTAGGTTCACGGCGGGATCCAGGGGGGTGGAGTTGACGCTGCGCGGAACCAGCCCCTGTCGCAGGGCCTGCAGGGTCAGAATCGTTTCAACCGCACCGGCAGCCCCCAACAGGTGTCCCAATTGCCCCTTGGGCGCAGTCACAGGGATGGCATCCAGGGCGGCCCCCAGGCCACGGCGCAGGGCCTTGGCCTCCGCCAGATCACCCACGGGGGTGCCCGTGGCATGGGCCTGCACAAAGCTGAGATCGCCAGCGCTCAGCTGTGCCCGGCGCAGGGCTTCGCTGATCGCCCGGCTGGCATGGAGGCCCTCCGGTTCGGGGGCCACGATGTGGTGCCCATCGCTGCTGCTGCCGCAGGCCATCAGCCAGCCCAGCGGGGGCGGGCCGGCGGGGGCCAGATCCCCGCTCCGTTGCAGCACCAGCACCCCGGCTCCCTCGGAGAGCACAAAGCCATCTCGATCCTGGGCGTAGGGCCGGGACGCCTGCTGCGGCTCGGCGTTGCGGCAGGAGAGGGCCCGCATGGCGGCAAAGCCCACCAGACCAAGGCGGTTCACGGGGGCTTCGCAGCCGCCGGCGAGCACCACGTCGGCGCGGTCGTCCTGGAGCAGAAGCTGGGCCAGCAGCAGCGCCTCAGCACCGGCGGCGCAGGCTGAAACCGGGGTGTGGGCGCCGCCATGCAGCCCCAGATCGATCGCAATCTGACCTGCCGCCGCATTGGGGATCAGCATTGGCACGGTGAGCGGGTTCACCCGGCCGGGCCCCGCCTGCAGCAGGTTGGTGTGCTGGCGCTCCAGGGTGGTCAGTCCGCCGATGCCCGTGCCCATCACCACCGCCACCCGGGCGGGATCAACCCCCACGCAGTGGGCTGCGGCACTGGCCCAGGCTTGGCGGGCGGCCAGCAGGGCGAACTGGGAACAGCGATCGAGCCGTCGCTGCAGCAGCGGCTCCAGGGCTGCGGTGATGTCCTGGCCCACCCGCCCGGCCAGTCGGGCGGGGAGATCTGCGGCCCAGCTCTCCTCCACGGCCGTGATGCCCGAGTGGCCCGCCAAGATCGACTGCCAGGTGCTGGCGGCCGTGGGCCCCAGTGGGGTGATGCATCCCCAGCCGGTGACGGCCAGCCGTTCAGGTGGCCTGGGCATCGGGGGGCTCCAGCGTCCGCAGGTGGCGTTGAATGTCGCCCACGGTGCGGAATTTGAGCAGGTCTTCCTCGCGGATCTTGATGCCGAGACACTCGTCGGCCTCGATCAGGATTTCGTAGAAGCCGAGCGAGTCGATGCCGATGTCCTCGATCAGCCGGGCTTCAGGCGTGATCAACTGGGGGTCTGCGCCCGAGATCCGCTGCAGGATTTCCTCGAGGCGGTGTTGCAGGTCTTCAGATTCCATCGGCGATACCCCGGAGGGGTGATGGGTCAGCAACGCCCGCGAGGTGGCCAGTGCAGCATTTCCATTTTCGGGGCTCACCTGCATCGAAACGCCTCACCCCCAAGAGCCACCGGATGGCAACGTACCAGCTCACGGTCGGTTGCCTAGTTACCCCGGTACCAGCTGAAGCGCCGGTAGACGGGCTCGTGGGCAAAGTCGATGAAGTGGCTCAGTCGCCGTCTGGGGATGCGGCCGAGATCGGCGGCCATCAGAATCTCGGTGATCTGGTTGAAATCGCGGGCCAGCGACAGGTTGCGCACCCGGGCCTCCATCAAGTTGATGTACTGGCGCAGCAGCACCGGCAGCCGAAACGCCGGATCGAGTTCGTCGCGGATCTGCTGCTCGAGGGCCTGGATTGTGGCCACCGACCCGGGTTGGTGGTTGGGCTGGATCCCCTCCAGGGGATGGCGCGGTGCAGGGGGGGGCGGATCCTGCTGCAGGAAGGGGGGCCGCAGCAGGTTGCTCAGGAAGCGGCTGTTCACAGCCTCCGGGTAGGCGAAATGGTTGTACGACACCAGGCCATGAATGGAGTCGTAGCCTGAGCTCACGGCCACCTGGAGCCCCCCCCTAAACAGGCACATCAGCGTGTGGGGTAACCGCTGGAAGCGGGGCGCCAGCGCCACCCTGCCGATCTCCAGGTGGTTGCCCCGGCTGGCCAGGGTGGCCTTCAGTCCGGGGTAGACATGCTCCAGATACGACTGATGGCCCTGGGGTAAGGGCCCTTGGGCAGCGTTGGCTCCGCGCTGGGGCACAAATTGAAGCCGGGCTGAACCGGCCAAGGCGCCGCTGCCGCGCTCCACCAGCAGAAAGTGGTCGTAATGGGGGTCACGGCTGTCCAGGTCGTGACTGCGGCCTGACCCCGACAGCTGTTGGCGGTAGGTGAGCTCCATGGGGCCAATCTCTCTAGGGCGGATCCTAGAGACGGGCGGCCTGAATCCAACCCGCCCGGGGATCGGCACTGCGGGCAGCGCGCAACTGCTCCAGCAACTGCCGTTCCTCGGCACTGAGCTGGCCTGGCAACTTGAGCACGGGGGTGAGCAGCAGGTCGCCGCGGCCGTCCTTGAGCGGCCAACCCTTGCCCTTGAGCCGCAGGCTGC
>JAGYNF010000061.1 GCA_018400215.1 Cyanobium sp. M55B138
ACACCCCCGTGAGCTATCTGCGCGAGGTGAGCGAGCAGGGCCTGCGCCAGCGCCTTGGCCTGGCGGCAGGCGAGGCCTTTGACCCTGTCTATGGCGAGCGGCTGGCCTTTGAGTTGCAGGTGATGGACCAGATGGGCTTCCCCACCTACTTCCTGGTGGTGTGGGACTACATCCGCTTCGCCCGCGAGAATGGCATACCGGTGGGCCCTGGACGGGGCTCAGCCGCCGGTTCGCTGGTGGCCTATGCCCTGGCGATCACCACGATTGATCCGGTCACCAATGGCCTGCTGTTCGAGCGGTTCCTCAATCCCGAACGCAAGTCGATGCCGGATATTGACACCGACTTCTGCATCGAGCGTCGGGGCGAAGTGATCGATTATGTCACCAGTCGTTATGGTGAAGATAAGGTTGCCCAGATCATCACCTTCAACCGCATGACATCCAAGGCGGTGTTGAAGGATGTAGCGCGGGTGCTGGATATTCCCTATGGCGATGCCGACCGGCTGGCGAAGTTGATCCCGGTGGTGCGGGGCAAGCCGGCCAAACTCAAGGAGATGATCGGCGATGAATCGCCGGCACCTGAATTCCGCGAGAAATACCAGAACGATCCCGTGGTCAAGCGCTGGGTGGAGATGGCCATGCGCATCGAGGGCACCAACAAGACCTTTGGGGTGCACGCTGCCGGTGTGGTCATTGCCGCTGAGCCCCTGGATGAGCTGGTGCCGTTGCAGCGCAACAATGATGGCCAGGTGATCACCCAGTATTTCATGGAGGATGTGGAGTCGATGGGGCTCCTGAAGATGGATTTCCTCGGCCTCAAAAATCTCACCATGATCGATAAGACCCTCGATCTGGTGGAACAGAGCACGGGAGAGAAGATCGACCCCGACAACCTTCCCCTCAATGATCCCGGCACCTATGGCCTGCTGGCCCGCGGCGACCTGGAGGGCATCTTCCAGCTGGAATCCAGTGGCATGCGCCAGATTGTGCGCGATCTCAAGCCCTCATCACTGGAGGATATTTCCTCGATCCTGGCCCTCTATCGGCCAGGCCCCCTGGATGCGGGCCTCATCCCCAAATTCATCAACCGCAAGCACGGGCGTGAGGCCATTGAGTTTGCCCACGAGAAGCTGCAGCCGATCTTGAAGGAAACCTATGGAATCATGGTGTACCAGGAGCAGATCATGAAGATCGCCCAGGACCTGGCCGGCTATTCCCTCGGCGAGGCCGACCTGCTGCGGCGGGCCATGGGCAAAAAGAAGAAGAGCGAGATGGAAAAGCACCAGGGCATCTTCGTGCAGGGCGCCACGGATCGGGGCGTGGATTCCCAGTTGGCGGAAGGTTTATTTGAGCAGATGGTGATGTTTGCTGAATACTGCTTCAACAAGAGCCATTCCACCGCCTATGGGGCGGTGACCTATCAAACCGCCTACCTCAAGGCCCACTATCCGGTGGCCTACATGGCGGCCCTGCTCACCGTGAACGCCGGTGATTCGGCCAAGGTGCAGCGCTATATCGCCAATTGCAATGCCATGGGTATTGAGGTGATGCCTCCCGATGTGAACGCCTCTGGCATTGATTTCACGCCGGTGGGTGATCGCATTCTCTTTGGGCTCTCGGCTGTGCGCAATCTTGGCGATGGCGCGATTCGCCAGTTGATCGATGCCCGTCAGAGCGATGGGGCCTTCGCCAGCCTGGCCGCGCTCTGCGATCGCATTCCGGGTCAGCAACTCAACCGCCGGGCCCTGGAGGCCCTGATCCACTCCGGAGCCCTCGATGCCCTGGAGCCCAGGGGCAATCGGGCCCAGCTGATGGCTGATCTGGACCTGGTGCTCGACTGGGCCAGCTCCCGCGCCAGGGATCGGGCCAGTGGCCAGGGCAACCTCTTTGACCTACTGGCCGGCGGGGCCGCTGGCCCAGAGGCCGCCCCCCTCAGCACCGCCCCCAAGGCCGCCCCCGTGGCGGACTACCCGCCCACGGAGAAGTTGCGGCTGGAGAAGGAGTTGGTGGGTTTCTACCTCTCTGACCATCCGCTCAAGCAGTTGGCGCGCCAGGTGAAGTTGCTCTCGCCGGTGGCCCTGGGCAACCTCGAGGAGTTGGCCGACAAGGCCAAGGTGAGTGCGGTGGTGATGGTGCCCGAGCTGCGCCAGGTCAACACCCGCAAGGGCGACCGCATGGCCGTGCTGCAACTCGAGGACCTCACCGGCAGCTGCGAGGCGGTGGTGTTCCCCAAGAGCTACGCCCGCCTGGCCGATCACCTGATGGTGGATGCGCGCCTGCTGGTGTGGGCCTCGGTGGATCGCCGCGACGACCGGGTGCAGCTGATCATCGACGACTGCCGCAGCATCGACAACCTGCAGCTGTTGATGGTGGAACTCGGAGCTGAGCAGGCTGCCGACATTGCCATTCAGCATCGGCTGCGGGAATGCCTGCAGCGCCATCGGGTGGCCCAGGAGGAGGCCGGTTCGCGGGTGCCGGTGGTGGCCTTGGTGCGCGAGGGGGACCACACCCGTTTCGTGCGGCTGGGCCCCCAGTTCTGCGTGGCCGATCCCACCGCGGCACTCAGCACACTGAACGCGGCCGATTTCCAGGCCCGGATCAGTGCCTCGCTGCTGGCGGTCTGAGCGCCACTCAGCCGTTAGGCCCCTGGCGCATGGCCCGCAGCGACTCCCTGATCCGGCCGATGTTGAGGCCAATCTGCTCGCTCCCCAGCAGGCTGCCGGGCTGGGATTCCCAGCTGGCCGAGAGCACCCCGTAGCTGAGCCCCACCAGCCCCAGCACAAAACAGGCGCCCGAGGCGGCCAGGGTGGTGCTGGGTGGAATGTCGAGGATCTGGCGACTCACCAGCAGGTAGCTGGCAATGAACACGCCCATACCGAGCACCGTGGGAATGCCGGTGGCAATGGCAATCCGCCGGGCCATGCGATTGGCCACGGCATCCGGGATGACCTGCTGGCGGGCGGAGGAGCGTTTCTCCGCCCGTGGCCGGGGCTGGGGAACGGCCCCCTTGCCGGCCGTTGGCTTGATACCTTTTCCCGCCATGGAGGGGTTGCTGATCAGTGCGGGGGCTTCAGCCGCGGATGCCCAGCTTGGCGATCAGCTGGCTGTAACGCTCCTGGCTGATGCCCTTGAGGTAACCGAGCAGCCGCTTGCGGCGGCCGATCATCTTGAGCAGACCCTGGCGCGAAGAGAAATCGTGCTTGTTCTGCTGCAGGTGGCCCGTGAGCTGGCTGATGCGCTCACTCAACATCGCCACCTGTACCTCCACTGAGCCGGTATCCGTGCCGTGGGTCTGATGGGAGTTGATCAGTTCCTGCTTCTTGGTGGTGTTGAGCGGCATGGAGGTTGATGAGGGACGAAACACAGCTGGGGGTTGCCCAGCCCAGGTTTCTGTGCAGCAAACATCCACCTTACCGCCCGGTGGTTACGCCTCCTGCCGCGAGAGCCAGCGCAGGCACTCCCGAATCCAGTCATCCGCCTGCCAATTTCCCGCCGATTCAGCGCCACTGGCCACGGCCCGCAGGGCCCGGTGCACCTCAAGGGCTTCATAGCCCAGGGCCGTGAGGGTGAGCTGCACCTCATCCCGCTGGGCCCCGGGCAGGTTGGCACTGGCCAGGGCCAACTCCGCATCGGTGCTGTCCGCCGCCAGTTGGCCGAGGAAGCGCTGTTGCAGCCGGGCGCGCAGCTCCACCGCCAGTCGTTCGGCTGTGCGCTTGCCCACCCCGGGGGCCTGGCAGAGCCGGCGCAGATCGGCCTGCACGATCGCCTGCACCAACTCGCCCGTTTCCAGGCATCCCAGCAGCCCCAGCGCCATCTGGGGACCGACCCCACTCACCCCCACCAGTTCCCGGAACAGGTCGCGCTCGTGGCGCTCGCCGAAGCCGTAGAGGGTCCAGCCGTCGTCGCGCACGGCCTGGTGGATGTGCAGCGCCAGGGGGCTGCCCAGCTGGGGCAGGTGCTGCCACTGGCGCTGGCTCACCTGCACCTCGTAACCCACCCCCTGGCACACCAGCAGCAGGCCGCAGCGCTTGTCCAGCTGCCACGGATCGGCGAGTTGCCCTTGCAGCCAGCCGATCATGGGGACAGCCTGAATGCATCCATGCTGCCCGCACCGCGCCCCCCCCAGAGCAACCGGCCTGCCCAGCCCTGCCCACGGCGCTGGGGACTGGGCTGCCTGGCCCAGCGCCTGGCCAGCGTTGTGCTGGTGCTGCTTCTGCTTCTGCCCCTGGGCGGCTGCGGGGCGGTTGGTCAGCCCCCCCGCACTGTTCTGCTCCAGGCCCTGGCCCTGCAGATCCAGCTCACCCAGGGCGCCATTGCCCAGGCCCTCGATCTGCAGGCCGCCGGCCTGCCCGAGGTGAGCCGGGTGCGGGTGGCCGAGCAAGAGAGCATCCGCATCGGGGAGGCCAAGGGCTGGCGCCTGGCCGGACAGTTCGACTGGCGGCTACCGGGGGACCCAATCCGGGTGGACAGTCCGTTCGAGCTCTATCTGCAGCGGGGCGTGCGGGGTGAGAGCTGGCGCCTGGCCCGCCCCAGTGGCAGTGCCGATGGCAGCACCCAGGCCTGGCTGACCGATCCCCTGCCGCTGCCGGGCTGAGCGCCGCACCCCGCCTAGGCGCGGGGCTGCCGGCGACTGCTGAGGCTGATCAGGGTCGCCAGCAGCACCAGGGCTGCGCCCACCACGGTCCAGCCGTCCACCGCCTCACCGAACACCCACCAGCCCCACAGGCCGGCAAACAGCACCTGCACATAGCTGATGGCCGTTGCCCGGGCCGCCGGCAGGGCCGTGAGGCTGCGGGTGAGCCCCAGCTGGCCCAGCTGGGTGAAGATCC
This sequence comes from Cyanobium sp. M55B138, assembly GCA_018400215.1. Classification (GTDB taxonomy): domain Bacteria; phylum Cyanobacteriota; class Cyanobacteriia; order PCC-6307; family Cyanobiaceae; genus NIES-981. The sequence continues at coordinate 4,830 of JAGYNF010000061.1, forward strand.
CCACCCCCAGCAGCCAGAGCAGCTCCACCGGGGTCGGCAGCACCGGGTTGGCCAGCACCAGCGGCAGGCTCATCGGCACCGCCACCAGGGGGAAATAGAACACGATCACCAGGGGGTGTTCGCTGCGGGCCAGGGAGCGCACGCTCACGTAGGCCAGGGCGGTGCAGAGCGCACCTGCCACGGCGATCAGCACGGGCCAGCCCGCCAGCTGTTGGCCTGGCTGGGCCACCAGCAACACCCCTGCCCAGCCCACCGCCACCGCCAGCAGCACCCGGCGGCCGATCCGCTCCCCCAGCATCAGCCAGGCCAGCAGGGCGGTGAAGGTGGGATAGAGGTACTGGAGCACCGTGGCGGAGGCCAGCGGCAGCTCCGTCAGGGCCACGTACACGCACAGCAGGGCCACGCTGCCGATGGCGCCTCGCCACACCAGCAGCCCCCGCCGCTGCCCCCAGGGCGGGATGCCGGCCCGCCGCAGCAGCCACCAGCTCAGCGCCACGCTCACCAGGGCCCGGGCCAGCACCACCTCGGCCGCGGGAATGCGGCCGCCCACCTGTTTCACGCACACCCCCATCAGCGAGAAGCTCAGGGCACTGGCCAGCATGGCCAGCTCCGGCCTCCCGGCTGCGCCAGACAGCCCGGTGGCCATGGGCTGATCCGGGCCGGGGGCCGTCATGGTTGGGGTGGGCAGCGATGCGCATGCTGGCGGATCGGCCTGGCGGCCATCAGAATCATCGCCAGCTCAGTCGTGGTTGCCCCTTGAGCCTGCCCCGCCTCCACCCCCGCACGATCGAGGCCGTCAAGGAGCGGGCCGACATCGTCGATGTGGTGGGCGAGCACGTGGTGCTCAAAAAGAAGGGGCGGGAGTTTGTGGGGATCTGCCCCTTCCACGACGACAAATCGCCGTCGATGACGGTGTCGCCCGCCAAGCAGTTTTATTACTGCTTCTCCTGCGGCGCCGGCGGCAACGCCATCAAGTTCCTGATGGAGCTGCAGCGCCAGAGCTTCAGCGATGTGGTGCTGGAGCTGGCGCGCAAATACCAGTTGCCGGTGGAGACCCTCGATGGGCCCCAGCAGGAGCGGCTGCGCCAGCAACTCTCCCGGCGCGAGCAGCTGCATCGGGTGCTCAGCCTGGCCTCCGGCTGGTTCCGCAGCCAGCTGCGCGATCCCCAGGGGGCCGCCGCCCTCACCTACCTGCGCCAGCAGCGGCGCCTCAGTGAAACCACCCTGGAGGCGTTTGAGCTCGGCTTCGCCCCCGACCGCTGGGATGGGCTGTTGCAGCACCTGGTCCAGGCCCATGGCCTGGCCCCCGAGTTGCTGGAGGCGGCCGGTCTGGTGGTGCCGCGCAAGGGCGGGGATGGGTTTTACGACCGCTTCCGCGGCCGGGTGATGGTGCCGATCAAGGACCGCCAGGGCCGTGTGATCGGCTTCGGTGGCCGCAGCCTCGATGGCGCTGAGCCCAAATACCTCAACTCCCCGGAAACGGAGGTGTTCGAGAAGGGCAAGCATCTCTATGGCCTCGACCGGGCCGCCGATGCCATTCGCCGCGACGACCGGGCCGTGGTGGTGGAGGGCTATTTCGACGTGATCGCCCTGCACGCCGCCGGCATCACCAATGCAGTGGCGGCCCTGGGCACGGCCCTCAGCAGCCAGCAGATCACCCAGCTCTGCCGCTGCAGTGACAGCCGCCGGCTGATCCTCAATTTCGACAGCGACGGCGCCGGGGTGCGGGCCGCCCAGCGGGCCATCGGCGAGGTGGAGCAGCTGGCGCTGCAGGGCCAGCTGGAGCTGCGGGTGCTGCACCTGCCCGCAGGCAAGGATCCTGATGAGTTTCTGATTGAGCACGGCGCCGGTGACTACCGGGCCCTGCTCGACCAGGCGCCGCTCTGGCTCGACTGGCAGATCGAGCAGGTGCTGGCCGGCCGTGATCTGAGCAAGGCCGACCAGTTCCAGCAGGCCGTCACGGCGTTGGTGGCCCTGCTGGGCAAGCTGCCCCAGAGCGCCGTGCGCAGCCACTACCTGCAGCAGGTGGCCGAGCGCCTCTCCGGCGGGCAGGCCCGGCTGGCCCTGCAGCTCGAAGACGACCTGCGCCAGCAGGTGAAGGGGCAGCGCTGGCATGGCCGCTCCCAGCGCTGGGAGCAGCCGGGGGAGGCGGGCCTGCGGGAGCGAGCTGAAGCCGAAGTGCTGCGCCTCTATCTGCACTGTCCCGCCGAGCGCGGTGCCATTCGGGCCGAGCTGCGCCAGCGGGAACTGGACGACTTTGCCCTGGTGCACCACCGCCAGCTCTGGGCCGCGATCAGTGCCCTGGAGGAGGACAACCTCGGCGTGGGTCGCCTGGAGGCGATCAACCGCGGCCAGGATCCCGGCCATCACCTCGCCGACCTCGACCTGCCCCGCCTGCTGGGCGACCAGCTGGTGGTGGAGCAGAGCGACCTGCTCACCCGGCTGACGCCCCTGCTCGAGCCCTCGGAGTTGCAGCAGCTGCAGCTGGCCCAGCCGCAGCTGCAGCTGCGCGGTGCCACGGCGGTGCTGGAGCGGCAGAAGTGCCTCAAGCGCTGCCGCCACCTGCTGGATGCCTGGAGCAGCCAGCGGCTGGAAACCCTGGAGCGCTGCATCGCCCGCCTGCTGCAGCCGGAGGCTCCAGCTGTGGAGCCATCCCCTGCCACCGCCTGCCTGGAGCCGGTTGTGCGGGACATGGAGGCGCGTATCGAGGCCCTGTTTGCCGAGCTCAATGCCGATGCGCTCCATTTTCAGGAGCTCTATTACGGCGAACGCCGTTACCTCAGCCAGCTCGATTCCCATCGCTGCGCCGGCTTCGGTGCGGCAGCCTGAGGGGGCTGACGCGGCCCCACCGTTTCACTCCCCTAGCGTTTTGTCTCCCGGCTCCCTCCCCTTGCGCCCTCTTCCCCGCGTTGTGCTGGCCCTGGCGCTGCTGAGCCCCCTGGTCCCGGCCTTGCCACCCGCCCTGGCCCAGGAGTGCGGCTGCAACTGCGGCCAGCCCATCCTGGGCACGATCGCTGCCGACGGCTCCTGTCAGTGCCCCTGCGACACCCTGTCGATCCCTGGGATCAATCCCGAGAGCCTCTCCGGTCCGCCCCGGCCCGCCAAGGCCGGTGGTCCCGCCCCGGAATGGCAGGTGGAACCCTTCGATGACGACTTCGGGCCGCCGGGGTTCGGCGTTTGGTGATCCGCCTGCTCTCCCCTCCGATAACGTCAGGTTCAGTGCACGGCGATCACGGGCCATGGGCTTCTATGAGGTGCTCTGGCATGGCGACGGCATCAGCGATGGTGCCGACCTGGAGGAGGCGCTGCAGGGCTACGCCCTGGTGAAGCCTGATGACGGTGACTGGGATGCCGCCTGTGCCCAGGTCGGTGCTGATCCCTGCATTCGCCGTTATGCCTCGTTCGAGCACTTCCTCGACAACGCCGACGAGCTGGAAACCATTCCGGTCACCGCGGCGATGATCGAGGCCGCCCTCGCCGATCTTCCCCCTGCTCCCTGAGCTCCCGGCCATGGCTGAATCGAGCATGGGGCCTCGCCTGGATCTGGCCCGGTTCACACCGGTGAATTCCCTCTGGCCTGAGCTGGTGGAGCGGCTGGGGGTGGAGCGCAGCGGCCGGGCCGTGCAGCAGGCCCTCGACCTGCAGGCCATGCATGGCACCGCTGCCACCTTGCCCCTGCTGCTGGTGGAGACCTGCGGCTTGGCCTTGGTGCCGATCGAGCAGTTGCGACTGCAGACCGGCCTGGTGGGGGCGGGCGAGCGGCTGGTGCTGCTGCTCAGCCCGCGCTCCAGCTGTCTGCAGCTGCTGCAGCAGAGCTAGGCCCACACCACCGGGATGTCGGCCAGGCGGGTGGTGGCGGCCCGCGACAGCTGGCTGCGGCGCATGGCCCAGGGGCGCGCCAGGCCACAGGCGGCCCACTGCACGGTGCCGCTGCCGTAACCCTAAGGGTTTTGTTCATCTGCATCCCTAAGAGTCGCGAAGCTCCCTTAGGGTTCTCCCAAA
>JAGYNF010000062.1 GCA_018400215.1 Cyanobium sp. M55B138
AAGGCCAGACCCACCAGGGCCCGGCGCAGGCGGGGAGACAGCTCAAGCGAAGGCAGGAAGGCAGATCGGCGCATGCGGTGGCAACTGGCGAAAAGCTGGCGAAAAACTGTTGGATGTGCTGGGCAGAAATCTAGGAACCTCCCCCCACGATGGTGACCACCTCAAGGGTGTCGGATTCCTGTACCGCCTGCTGCGGCCAGCGCTGGCGGGGCAGGATTGTGCCGTTGAATTCGACCACCACCAGCTGGGGGCGATAGCCCAGCACCTCCAGCACCTGGTCGAGGCTCAATCCCGCAGGGCACTGGCGCAGCTCACCGTTCACCTGAATGGCCAGCGGATTGGAGGCGGTGCCCATGGCCCTGTTCAACGCAACCCCATGCTGGCGGATCAGTGCTCCGTGCCCAGGGCAGCCAACAGCTCCTGGCTGGCCGCCGCCGCGTCGCCGGCCTCCGTGATGGCGCGCACCACCGCCACCCGACTGGCCCCGGCCTGGCGCACGGCCGGCACGGTCGCCGCCGTGATGCCGCCGATGGCGAAGCAGGGAATCGGGCTTTCAGCGCAGGCCTGCCGCACATAGGTGAGGCCCACCGGCTCGCGGCCGGGCTTGGTGGGGGTGGCATGCACCGGCCCCACACCCACGTAGTCACAGCCCTCGGCCACGGCCTGACGCAGCTGGTCGATGGCATGGGTGCTGCGGCCAATCAGCCGCTCCGCACCCAGCAGGCGTCGCGCCAGGACGGGCGGCAGGTCCCCCTGGCCCAGGTGCACCCCGTCGGCCTCCACGGCCAGGGCCAGATCGATGCGGTCATTCACCAGGAACAGGGCGCCGTAGCGGGCACAGAGCTGGCGCAGGGCACCGGCCTGGGCGAGGCGATCGCCATCGCTGAGTGGGGCCCCCTCGGCCGTGCAACTGCCCTCCTTGGCCCGGTATTGCACCAGCCGAACGCCCGCCGCCAGGGCCGCCTCCACCTGGGCCTCAAGCCCGACCACCGCACTGGTCACCAGGTAGAGATGGCAATCCTGCAGCCGCCGGCGCCGCCCATCACGCTGGGATTCAGCTGCGCTGCTGGCTGCACTCTGGGCATCGGCCTGCAACAGCTCCAGCTCCAGGTCGTAGAGGCTGTAGCGAATCGCCGCCGCCTCGGCCGCCAGCTCCGGATCGCCAGCGCGGCCAAATTCCTCCAGCACCCGCAGGGCCTCCTGCACCCGGGCGGCATTGGCCGCCACCACCTGGCCGGGCCGCTGGCGATCGGCCTGGGCGGGATGGGCCATGCCGGTGGCGGGGTCGCTGGCCGCATGGCGGGCCCGCTTGTAGCGGTCGTGGTGGCAGCGGCCCAAGCGCTGGCGCATGTCCTTGGTGCGGGCCACCAGGTCCGCCCGGTCGAGGCCGAAGCGGGCCCAGTCCTCCAGCACCCGCAGCCCCTCCCTGGCCCGGTCGAGGTTGGCGTCGATCAGGCGCAGCACGGCAACGTCTGCAGCGGATGACGGGGCGGGGGCGGAGTTGGCCATGGCGAAACGGCGATCACTGCTTAGGTTGGGGTGGCAGGTTCAGGCCTGATCACTGTTCAAGTGTCTTGGGTCAGGCGAGATGGCAAATGAGGTGAACCAGGGCGGCGGGGACAATCCCATGCTGGTTCTGGTATCAGGAATTCTGTTGCTGGGGGGGATTGCCACCTTCATCGGCTGGGGGCTGACCCACGCCTACCCCGGCGGCTAGGGCCCGGGCCTGCTCCGCATCCACACCGATCTGGGCCGTGAGCGCCTCCAGACCGGCGAAGCGCCGCTGGCGACGCAGCAGGGCCAGGGGTTCCACCCGCAGCTCACAGCCGCCCAGCTCGATCTGACGATCGAGCAGGTGCACCTCCACCGCCGAGGGGGCCGCCGGGTCGACCGTGGGCTGGGGACCGAGGTTCATCACCGCCGCAAGCCAAGCGTCATCGCCGCATCCGTCATCGCCAGCGGGGCCCGACTGCAACTGCACCCGGGCGGCATAGACCCCCTCCAGGGGAAGACATTTGCGGCCGTCCACCTCCAGGTTGGCGGTGGGCCAGCCCAGCTGGCGGCCCAGCCCCCGGCCGGAGACCACCCGGCCACTGAAGCGGTATGGACGCTGCAGCAGCCGCCGCACCTCGGCGATCTCGCCGGCGGCCAGGGCGCGGCGAACGCGGCTGCTGCTCACCCGCTCTGCCCCATCCCACAGCAGCGGCACCACCGTGACGGCAATGCCCCGCTCCGCGCCGATTCGGGCCAGGTCGTGGGCATCGCCCCGACGGGCGGCGCCAAAGCGGAAATTTTCGCCAACGGCGATGCGGCGGGCAGCGAGCTGGCCCACCAGCACCTGGTCCACAAAGGCCTCCGGTTCCAGCGCGGCCAAGGGCCGATCAAAGGGCACCAGCACCAGCTGGTGGATGCCAAGCGGCGCCAGCAGCTCCAGCTTTTCGCTGGGCAGATCGAGCCGCAGCCGTGTCTCGCCGTAGAGCACCTCCCGGGGATGGGGCCAGAAACTCACCACCGTGGGCACCCCCGGCCCGGGGCCGCTGATGGCGGCGATCACGCGCCGATGCCCGGGATGCAGGCCGTCAAAGCTGCCCAGGGCAATGGCGGTGGGGCGCTCGGCATCCCGGGGAGCCTGGAGGGGAATTGAACGCGACAGTTCCCGAAGCCATGGCACGCCTGGGGGATCCTCCCATGGCACCTTGGGGGCACATCTGCGCGCGCCACCATGGCCGACACCATCGAGCTGCAACACATCGGCTCCAACCTGCGCCGCATGGGTTGGATTCGGTTCTGGATTCAGCTGGTGCTGGGCGTGGTGGTGGTGGGGGTGCTCGTGTTCAACAACATCGGCGGGCGCCTGGTGGCCAACTCCGAGCGGGCCCTCGGGCTCGGCCCTGGCATCTCCCTCACCACCCTGTCCTTTCTGGTGCTGCTCTGGTGCATCTGGCAGAGCTGGCTGGTGGTGCGCTGCGGCCGGGCCCTGGCCAGCGCCGTGCGCCCCAGCAAGGGCGAAACCAGCCGGCTGGTGAAGCGGGGGCTGCTGGCGGACCTCCTGGGGCTCACCCTGGCCGCCCTCGGCTACCAGTCCCTGGCCGGCAGCCTGTTCGTGCAGGCCTCCCAGCAGGTGCCGGGTTTCTTCGGTGCCCAGATCCAGGGCACCGGTGGAGCCGGTAGCCGCGTGGTGGGCCTACCGATCACCTCGATCGAGATGTTTTCAGTGCTCGGCAACACCCAGGTGCTGTTTGCCCACCTGCTCGGCCTGATCATCACCCTGTGGCTGTTGCAGCGGGTGCACCGGCCGGCCCGCTAGGGAGCCCTTCGCCCCAGCTCAATCCAAAGCTGGCAGGGCCGCCGTGTTGCCCATCCAGAACAGCTCGGGCTGCAGCGGCGTCAGCGCCGCCCCGCCCGTGTTCACATAGGCCACATCGGTGGGCCAGTGGGCCGGGCCCGCCACATCCGCCTCCAGATCGTTGGCCACTTCACCGGCCAGCCAGTAGTAGGTGCGGCCGCGGGGGTCGACGCGCTTGTCGAACTGGTCGGTGTAGCGGCGCACCGCCGTGCGGCACCAGCGCAAGGGGCCAATGCTCTCCACCGGCCGGGGCGGCACGTTGAGGTTGAGCAGCATCGCCGGCGGCCAGCCCGCCGCCAGCATCCGATCGGCCACATCCAGGGCCAGGCTGGCCGCCGGCTCAAACTGGCGCCACTGGAAGTCGGCACTGCTCACCGCCAGGGCCGGCAGCCCCTCGATCGTGCCCTCCATCGCCGCACTCACGGTGCCGGAATAGAGCACGTCGGTGCCCAGGTTGGGGCCGTGGTTGATGCCGGAGAGCACCAGGTCGGGCCACTCCTCCAGCAGCGAAAACAGCGCCAACTTCACGCAGTCGCTGGGGGTGCCGCTGCAGGCCCAGGCGGTGATGCCGTCGTCGAACAGCTCATCGGCCCGCTCGGCGCGGATGGGGGTCTGCAGGGTGAGGCCGTGGCCGGTGGCGGAGCGCTCCTGGTCCGGGCACACCACGGTCACCTGGTGGCCCCGGGCATTGGCGGCGTTGGCCAGGGTGCGGATGCCGGCGGCGAACACCCCGTCGTCATTGCTGATCAGAATTTTGCGGGGCGCCATCGGCCTGGGGGCTGCTCCGTACAGTCTCCCCCTAGCCGCCGCGTCCGGGTTTGTTGTGAGCATCACCGTGTCGCTTGAGGACCTCACCGCCCAGCTGGAGCAGCTGGAGGCCGAGGCGGCCCGCGCCATTGCCGCCGCCGCCGATGCGGCTGCGCTCGAGCAGCTGCGGGTGGGGCTGCTGGGCAAGAAGGGCAAGCTCTCCGCCGTGCTGGGGGCCATGGGCAAGCTGCCCGGCCCAGATCGGCCGGTGATCGGCCAACGCGCCAACGTGCTCAAGGAGCTGGTGAGTCGCCTGCTGGCGGAGCGCCTGGGCGCCGTCAAGGCCGCCGCCCTGGCCGAGCGCATCGCCGCCGAAAGCCTGGATGTCACCGCCCCATGCCGCCACGTGCCCCCGGGGCACCGCCACCCGCTGATCAGCACGATCGAGGAGATCGTCGACATCTTCAGCGGCCTGGGCTATCGGATGTCGGAAGGCCCAGAGATCGAGACCGACTACTACAACTTCACCGCCCTGAACATCCCGGAGCACCACCCGGCGCGGGACATGCAGGACACCTTCTACCTGGAGGACGGCCGGCTGCTGCGCACCCACACCTCACCGGTGCAGATCCGCTACCTGGAAAACAATCCGCCGCCGGTGCGGGTGATTGCCCCGGGCCGGGTGTATCGCCGCGACGCCGTGGATGCCACCCACTCGCCGGTGTTCCACCAGGTGGAGGTGCTGGCCATCGATGAGGGCCTCGACTTCACCCACCTGCGCGGCACCGTAACCGCCTTTCTGCAGCAGTTCTTCGGCGACCTGCCGGTGCGCTTCCGCGCCAGCTACTTCCCCTTCACCGAACCCAGCGCCGAGGTGGACGTGCAGTGGCGGGGCCGCTGGCTGGAGGTGATGGGCTGCGGCATGGTGGATCCGGCCGTGCTCACCGGCATGGGCCTGGATCCCGAGCGCTGGAGTGGCTTTGCGGCGGGGCTCGGGGTGGAGCGCTTCTGCATGGTGCGCCACGGCATCGACGACATCCGCCGGCTTTACACCAGCGATCTGCGCTTCCTCGAGCAGTTCTGAGCCAACCCCACCCATAAACTCCAGCTGTCCCCTGTCCCGCGGTCCGTGCCCTGCGTCGGACTGATCGTGAATGACGGCAAGGACCTGGCCGTCAGCACCGCCGATGGCATCCAGTGCCACCTGGAGGGCCTGGGCTATGGCGTGGTGCGGGTGAGCAGCTCCGGCGGCATGGTGGGCTTCGCCAACCCCGATCAGCACCTGCGCACCCGCGGCTACGGCGCCTGCGTGCCCAGCAATTTCAGCCAGGACATGGAGCTGGCGATCGTGCTGGGCGGCGATGGCACGGTGCTCTCGGCCGCCCGCCAGACCGCCCCCATCGGTGTACCGATCCTCACGATCAACACCGGCCACCTGGGTTTTCTGGCCGAGGCCTACCTGCACCAGCTCGACCAGGCCCTGGCCCAGGTGGTGGCGGGCGACTGGACCGTGGAGGAGCGCACCATGCTCGTGGTGAGCGTGATGCGGGGCGAGCAGCGCCGCTGGGAGGTGCTCTGCCTCAACGAGATGGCCCTGCACCGCGAGCCGCTCACCTCGATGTGCCATTTCGAGATCGCCATCGGCCGCCACGCCCCGGTGGACATCGCCGCCGACGGGGTGATCCTCTCCACCCCCACCGGCTCCACGGCCTACGCCCTCAGTGCCGGCGGACCGGTGATCACCGCCGACTGCCCGGTGCTGCAGCTCACGCCGATTGCCCCCCACTCGCTGGCCTCGCGCGCCCTGGTGTTCAACGACCGGGAGCCGGTCACCGTGTTCCCGGCCACACCGGAGCGGCTGATGATGGTGGTGGACGGCAGCGCCGGCTGTTACATCTGGCCGGAGGATCGGGTGTTGATTCGCCGCAGCGACCAGCCGGTGCGCTTTGTGCGGTTGGCGGATCACGAGTTTTTCCAGGTGCTGCGCAACAAGCTGGGCTGGGGCCTGCCCCACGTGGCCAAACCCGGCAATGGCCTGGCGCCATGAGTGGCGCGCGGGTGCTGCTGCTGGGGACGAAGGCCGAAGCCCTGGCGGCGCGGCTGGAGGCCTCGGGCTATGGGGTGGTGTGCGGGGCGGCCGACGCCGGGGCCATCCCAGCCGTGGACGTGGCCGTGCTGGCCGACGAGGCCGCCGACCGCATTCAGGAGCTGCGCCAGGCCCTCGCCACCACACCGATCCTGCTCGATGTGGCGGAGGACACGGTGGAGGCCCGCATGCTCTGCCTCAGTGCGGGCGCCGACGACTTCTGGCTGTCGGAACTCGGCCCCAGCGACCTGCTGATGCGGCTGCGGCTCCACGTGGGGCTGCACCGCCGCGCCAGTCCGGCCACGCCCCTGCTGCAGGTGGCCGACCTGAGCCTCAACCCCAGCAACCACGAGGTGAAACGGGGTCACCGCAACGTGGCCCTCACGGCCCGCGAATACCAGCTGCTGTTGCTGCTGCTGGAACGGCAGGGAACGGTGGTGAGCCGCGAACTGATCCAGCGCCTGGTGTGGAACGACGACAGGCGCAGCTCAAGCAATGTGATCGAGGTGTATGTGCGCTATCTGCGCCAGAAGCTCGAAGAGGGCGGCGAGCGGCGGCTGATCCACACGGTCCGGAGCCAGGGCTACCTGCTCAGCGAGCGCATGCCGCCCCAGGGGGGACGGGCATGAGCCCAGCAATTCAGAGCCTCGCCCTCGCCCTGGCCCTCAGCCAGGCCAACCCAGGGCCTCCCCAGCACCTGCCGATCACGGCCCAGTGGTGCCTGGCCCCGCCGCAACCCCAACGCTGCATCGCCCTGGAGGTGGCCGCCAGCCCGCGCCAGCAGGCCCTGGGGCTGCAACTGCGGCCGCCCCTGCCCCCCCTGCGGGGCATGTGGTTTCCCTACAGCCCAGCGGCGCTGGCGCGCTTTTGGATGCACCGCACCCCCGCCCCCCTCGACATGCTGTTCATCCGCAACGGCCAGGTGGTAGCGATCGAGGCCCACACCCAACCCTGCATGCAGCTGCCCTGTCCCAGCTACGGCCCCGACGAGCCCGTGGATGGCGTGCTCGAACTGGCCGCCGGCCAGGCCGAAGCCCTGGGGATCCAGGTGGGCAGCCCGGTGCGGATTGAGACCCTTGGGGAGCAGGCGGCACCCTGAGCTGCAGCCAAGAGGCATCCGGATGACCCGAATGGGAAACATCCGAGCCGGTGATCCCATGCCATCCGCCGCGCCACACCCGCAGGGCCGTTAAGCAGCTGCTCCCTACGCCCGCCAGCGCCGACGGCTGGCATGACAACGGCGTGTTCAGCCATGATCTGTTCGACTTGGTCAAGGACCTCGAGGGGCTCCAGCAGCGTGAAGGCTGGCTGGAACGCTGCCGCAGCGCTTGCTCAACCTGTAGCGGCTGGCCGGCGGCCCTTCAGCACCAGCACCGGATTGAGCGGCGCCAGGCGGGTGCCGTCGGCCAGGGGCGCCCCGCGCCAGGCCTGATGCTGGCCCACCGCCACCCGGCAGCCGGCCCGCTCCAGCAGGGGCCGCAATTCCGCCAGGGCCTCCAGCGTGGCCAGCGGAATCACCACCACCCCGCCGGGCCGCAGCCGCTGCAGCACCGCCGCCAGCACGGCCGCCCGTTCGCGGCCGCCGCCGCCGATCAGCACCCGATCCGGATCCGGCAGTTCCGCCAGGGCCTCGGGGGCACGGCCCTCCACCACCCCCGCCGGCCGCACCCCCAGCCGCTCGGCATTGGCGGCGATCAGCGCCGCACCACCGCCGCGCTGCTCCACCAACCAGCCCGCCAGCCCCGGCCGCAACCGCAGCGCCTCCAGGCCCACCGACCCCACGCCGGCGCCCACGTCCCACAGCACGCCGGCCTCCGGCAGCTCCAGGTCGGCCAACAACTGGATGCGCACCTCCCGCTTGGTCATCAGGCCGGGCCGGTCGTCGTGCTGCAGAAACAGGCCGTCATCCAGACCGAAAAGGGGCAGGGCCGCCGGGTCGACGGGCGGCGGCGGGGGCTCGGCGATCAACAGCACCAGGTGGAGGGGGTCGCAGTCGACGGGCAAGGGATCACCGGGGGCTAGGCGCTGCACCCGCTCGGCCGGATGGCCCAGCCGCTCGCACAGCCAGACGGCGTAGGCCGCCTCCAGGCCTGAGGCCACCAGCATCCGCCGCACCTCCGCGGCGCCGCCACGGCCGGGGTCGGTGAGCACCGCCAGGGCGCTGGGGCGCTTCTGCAGGGCGGCGGCCAGGGGTTCGGGGTCGCGGCCGTGCAGGCTGACCCAGCTGGCGTCCTGCCAGGGGCGGCCGAGGCGGGCAAAGGCCAGCTGCAACGAGCAGGGGGCGGGATGGAAGCGCAGCGCCCCAGGGCCCAGCGCCTGAACCAGCAACCGGCCAATGCCGAACCAGAGCGGATCACCGCTGGCCAGCACCACCGCCGGCTCAACGCCGGCCAGCTCTTTTCATGAGTGGGACTCATATGGATATATCAGACAGAA
>JAGYNF010000063.1 GCA_018400215.1 Cyanobium sp. M55B138
GCAGTTCGAGGCTGGCCAGGGCGGCGGCGCAGCCGAGGGGATTGGCGGTGAAACTGTGGCCGTGGAAGAAGGTGGCGCTGGGGTCGGCGCTGATGAACCCCTGGTACAGCCGCTCGCTGGCCAGGGTCACCCCCATGGGCAGGAAGCCGCCGGTGAGCCCCTTGGAGAGCGCCATCAGATCCGGCGCGATGCCGGCCCGCTGGCAGGCGAACAGGTGCCCGGTGCGGCCGAAACCGGTCATCACCTCATCGGCGATCAACAGGGCGCCGGCGGCGCGCACCCGCCGCTGCACCGCCTGTAGAAACGCCGGCCGCACCATGGCCATGCCGGAGGCGCCCTGGATCAGGGGCTCGAGGATCACCGCGGCCGTGGGGGTGGCCAGGGCCTGCTCCAGGGCGGCCAGGGCCGCTGACTCCCGCGCGAGGGGCTCCGGATCATCCCAGCTGCACTGGGGCCAGTCCACCCGGGCCACATCAAACAGCAGGGGGTCGTAGGCCGCGGTGAACAGGGAGCGGGCCCCCACCGCCATGGCCCCCACGGTGTCGCCGTGGTAGGCCCCGGCGAAGGCAATCAGGCGCTGGCGCGATTCGCCGCGGTTGTGCCACCACTGCCAGGCGATCTTGAGGGCCACCTCCACGGCCGTGGAGCCGTTGTCGGAGAAGAACAGCCGCTCCAGGCCCGAGCGCTCACTCAGGGCTGTGGCCAGCTTTTCGGCTGGGGCGTGGCTGAAGTTGGCGAAGATCACCTGCTCCAGCTCCTGGGCCTGGCGGCCGATGGCGGCGGCGATGGCGGGCTCCCCATGGCCGTGGAGGGTCACCCACCAGCTGCTGATCGCATCGATCAGTTGGCGGCCGTCGGCCAGCTCCAGCACCGCGCCCCGGCCGCTGCGCACCGGCAGGGGTGAGGGTGCGGTGCACACCTGGGTGGTGGGATGCCACAGGTGGGGGTGCCAGGAGCCGTTCACCAGTTGCCCGGGTTTGAGGGGAGTTTGAAGGATGGAACGGATCGGCTGCTAGCTGGCCAGCCCCGGCAGGAGTTGCCAGCTGGCCAGGGCCCGGGGGGCGTAGTCCGGCAGCAGCAGGGCGGTGGAGAGGGCATAGATGCCCTCCTGCAGGTGCAGCATGGGCTGGCTGGAGGGCAGCTCCTCCTGGCCGAGGCTGTCGATGGTGCGGATCAACACCTGCAGGCCGAACAGCACCGACTGCAGGGCCGGGTTCTTGAGATCGATGGTGTGGGGCTGTTGCAGGTGGTGCAGGGCTTGATCCAGGTCGATCCCGCCCTGGGTGGCCTCGCACAGGTACCGGGCCAGCAGCTGGTGGGAGAGGTTGTAGACCAGGCCGCTGGCAAGGCTCGACTCCACCTGATAATCCATCCCCGGCAGGAACATGCCCACGCTGCCGGCCTGGCAGAGGTAGGGGCTTCCCTCCAGCTCGTAGGTGGCATGCCCTTTGCGAAGCAGCACGATCGAGCATTCGTTGCAGGCCTCCACCACCATGCGGGTGGGCGTGATGGTGGCGGCGGTCAGGCCGATGTCGCCGGCAATGCGGTAGCTCGAGCGTTGGCGGAAATCATGGGAGGGGCCAATGGCCGCGATCTCCCGCAGGGGCACCGCCAGTGAGATGTGCTCCGCCAACAGATCGATGTCGTCGTTGACCAGGGCCTCATGGTTGCCCAGCACCAGTGGCTGGCGGAGCACCGCGTCTTGGTGATCGCTGTTGGACTGCATCCAAGCTCTTATGCCTACTAAACGTTACCGGCCTGAAGGGACGGCAGGGTGGTGCGCATCCATTCCCCCAACTGGGCTGAGGCCCGCGTTCGGAAGATTTCAGCGGCCTCGGCTTCGAGCACCGGGTAGGTGCCATCGGCACTGGCCTCGCCGCGCAGGGGCTTCCAGCTGGTGCTCTCCCGCTGCTTCAGCTCCGCGAGGGGGGTGATGAAGTCGAAGCTGAGGCAGCGACCCTGGCTTGCGGCCTCCTGGATCAGGGCTTCGCGCACGGCGATGAGCTGGCGGGCCTTGAGGGTGTCGGGCAGGCCCAGCACCGGCTGCAGTTCGTCGAGCAGGCGCAGCTCTTCGCTGAGCAGCAACGGCCAGGCCCCCTGCTCGCCATCGGCAAGCCCTTGCTCGGCAGCACTGGCCTGCATGGCATCGCGGTAGAAGGCGAGCCAGCGGTAGTGGGATTTCTCCTTCAGCGACTTCTTCATTGAGGCCTTGCCGCTGGGCCGCTTGGGCAGGGCCGCCTCCGCCTTGCGCAGGAAGACCCGATCGTCTGGTTCCAGGTTGATGGCCCCCCAGCGGTGGCGGTAGTCCCACAGTTCTTCGTAGCGGCGCACATCCTCCAGTGGCCAGCCCAGGGCCTGGAGCTCATCGGCCCTGCTGATCTCGTCCTTAGCCAACGCCAGCTCTCGCGCACTGAGGGGCAGCGTAGGGGTCAGCCCAGGGCTTGCCCGAGTGCCCACAGCCCGAACACCACGAACAGCCCACCGCTGAGGCGGTAGAGGAGGCGCTCATCCACCCGCTCACCCACCCAGCGTCCCGATCCCACCGCCAGGGCCGTGACCAGGCCATGGCCGGCCAGGCTGCCCGCCACCAACCCGGCCATCGTGAATCCCGGTGCCGTGGCCAGGAAGATCGTGGCGAACTGGGTGCGATCGCCCAGCTCGGCCACAAACACCAGGGCGAAGGATTCCCACAGCACGGCCAGGGCCCGTTGGCTGGGCTGGCGGCGGTCGGCGGCGATCACCACCTGCTCCGCCTCCTGGCGTTCATCCCGGGCGGCGTCGGCAGACAGTTGGCCGGCATCCAGCAGCAGCTTGCCGCCGAAGCCCAGAAACAGCAGGGCCGCCAGCCAGGGCAACAGGCGAGCCGGCAGCAGTTCCCGCAGCCCGTAGCCCACCCCCAACGACAACAACGTGACAACCGCCAGGGCGGCGAAGCTGCCCAGGAACACCCAGCGGCGCGGATGGCGCATCGCCAGGATCAGGGCCATAAAAAAAGTCTTGTCCCCCAGTTCAGCCAGGGTGATGGCGCTGAAGCTCGAGCCAAAGGCGGCCAGCCCGGGATCGCTCATGGTTGTGTGCGCCCCACCGCCCCACCTATTTAACCCGTTGCCTGCGCAGGCGGCCGCTCAGCGCACCACCAGCACCGGGCAGCTGCTGTGGGTGAGCACCCGCTGGGTTTCGCTGCCAATCAGCAAACCCTCCAGGCCGCGGCGGCCATGGGAGGCCATCACGATCAGGTCGCAGCCGTGCTCGCGGGCCTCCTCAAGAATCGCCAGGTGCGGTTGGGGGTTGATTTGGGTCGCCGTCTCAGCGGCCACCCCGGCCCGCTCCGCCACCGCCATCGCCGCCGCCAGGATCGCCTCAGCCCGCTGCCGGGCCGCGGCCACCAGGGCATCCACGGTGCTGGCTTCCACCAGCTCCCCCACCCCCACCAGACTCATGGGGAAGCTGTTCTGCACGTGCAGAAAGCGCAGCTGGGCACCGAGGGCAGCGGCCAGGGCCACGGCCTGGGCCACGGCGCGATCGGAGAGCTCCGACCCGTCGGTGGGCACGAGCAGATGGTGATAGGTCATCGCAACGGTGGCAGTTCACCCTGGTTTAGGACCCCCCACCGCTGCGTGCAGCCACCGGGCAACCCTCAGTGCAGGGGATCACTGATCACCAGGCAGGAGCCTGGCAGGCGCTGCAGCAGCCGGCTGGTGCGATCACTGGCGGGGATCGGCAGACCCTCCACCAGCCGCCGTTGGGAACGCAGGATCACCAGGTCGTGCTGCTGGCTGCTGGTGAGGATGGCCTGCTCCACACCGTGGTTGGGCCTGAGCTCGAGGGCCACTGGCACGCTCTCCCCGACGCAGGCGGATCCCGGTTGCCAGCGTTCCAGTTCCCGTTGCAGCTGTTCCAGCTCCTGCTGGCTGATGCGGCCGTCGTGCAGGTGCAGCAGGGTGATGCTGCCGCCCAGGGCGGCGGCCAGCCGCTCAGCCAGTTGGAATTGCTCCAGGGCCCCTGCGGTGAGGTCCTTGATTGGCACCAGCAGCCGCCGCCAGCGGCTGGGGTCTTCGTCCAGGTGGGCCACCACCACGGGGCAGGGGGCCTGCCGGCAGGTGGCATCCACCAGATCGCCGAACAGCCAGCGCCCCAGCCGGCTGGGTGCCGCCAGCCCCATCAGCACCAGGTCGCTGCCCTGCTCCAGGGCCACCCGGGCAATCCCGGCCGCCACGTCCATGTCCACCCGCAGCAGGGTTTCGGCGGGGATCCCCCGGGTGGTGCTGATCTGGCGGGCCCGCTCCAGCATCTGGCGGCCGCGGCCCAGGGCCGCCGTGAGGGAGGCCTGGGGCTGGCGGGGTGACACCACCACCAGCGGCAGCACCCGGCCTGGATGGTCGGCATCGCCGCCGATCAACAGTTGGGCCAGGCTAAGCAGGGGACTCTCCGTGTCTGGATTGGCCAGCGGCACCAGCACGGTCAGGGAGCGCCGCACCAGGGCCAGGCTGCCGCCCCCATTGGCCTGGAGCCGGGCCGCTGCAGCCCGGCCCAGCCGGGGCATCGCCATGGCGGTGAGCATGGGCCCCAGGGTGGCGGTCACCACCATCAGGGCCAGCACGCTGTTGAGCACCCGGTCGTCCAGCAACCCGGTGCGAAAGCCCACGAAGGTGGCCGCCAGGGTGGCGGCCACCTGGGGCAGCGAGAGTGACCAGAGGGTGAGCACCTGGGCCGGGCTGTAGTGGTAGAGGCGCCCCGCCCACCACGACGCCAGCCCCTTGGTCACCATCAAGGTGGCAATCAGGCCCACGGCAAAGAACGAGCCAGCGATGGTGCCCAGGAAGGCCGGCAGGTTGAGCAGCAGGCCCAGGTCGATGAAGAAGATCGGGATGAACAGGGCCGCCCCCACAAAGATCACCTGCTCCTTCACGCGCCCCTCCGGCAGCACGGCGTTCACCGCCAGGCCCGCGAGGAAGGCCCCCACGATCGTTTCCACCCCGGCCAGTTCTGCGCCGAGGGAAGCCAGGAACAGGGCCAGCAGCACGGCCACGAACAGCTGGCTGTCGTTGTTCACGCTGCGCTGCACCAGCGCCCGGCCCAGGCGCTGGATCACGAGCACCACCAGGCCGGCAAACACGCCGATGCGCAGCAGCAGGCTCAGCACGCCGAGCGGGTTGAGATCGCCGCGATGCAGACCCATGCAGAGGGCGAGCACCACCAGGGCGGCGATGTCGGTGAAGATCGTGCCGCCAATGGCCACCACCACCGATTCCTCCCGCACTTCGCCGTAGCTGCGCACGATGGGATACCCCAGCGGCGTGTGGCTCGACAGGATCGAGCCCAGCAGCACCGAGCTGAGCAGGGAGTAGCCAAAGCCCAGCCCCAGCAGCAGCCCCGCCCCCAGCGGCAGGCTGAAGGTGAGCAGCCCAAAGCGGAAGGAGCGCTGGCGGATGCGGGCGAATTCGGCGAGGTCGATTTCCAGCCCGGCGATGAACAGCAGAAACACCACGCCCACGTCGGAGAGCAGCCGCACGGTCTCGCCCTGGTCGTCGAGCCAGCCCAGACCGTGGGGGCCGATCAGCACGCCGGCCAGCAGCAACCCCACCAGGTCGGGCAGCCCCAGCCGCCGCACCAGGGGGGGCACCAGCACGCTCAGCCCCAGCAGCAGCGCGAAGACCGCCATGGGCGTATGGGCCAGGAAGTCAGGCAAGGCGCGCCGGTCTCAGCAGCAGTTCAGCTTGGCGCCATCCAGGCGACTTGCCGGAGCCATCCGCTCAGCCATCGACCGGCCCCTGCCAACCCGCCAGATGGGAGGCGGCGCCTGAACGCGCCAGGGCCCGGGCCATCGGCAGGGCGGGCTCCAGCCGCAGGGAGCTGAAGGGGGGCAGGGGGCGGCTGCGCAGCCAGGCACCCCAGCGGAACTCGTGGAACGGGATCAGGGGGGCGGCCTGCACGACCCGTTCCCGCTTCAGCTTCCACACCAGGCTGCGGTAGGGGTCGTCCTGAAGCCCCAACAGGTTGGTGGGCAGCGCCCGGGGCGGCAGTGGCCCCAGGCCCCGGCCGTCATAGAGGTACATCCAACCCCGTTGGGCCAGCTCGGCCAACACGGTGTCGTGGTCATCGGTGGCCAGATCGAGCGCCACGTAGCCGAAGGCGGTGGCCTCGGGCCGCAGGGCCAGCAGGGCGCGCAGGCGGTGGTGACGATCCACCATCCAGAGGCTGCCATCGCCACTGCGCACCAGGGGCACGGGCTTGCTGCCCAGGTAATCGCGCCGCTCCCGGTTGCTGTCGGCGCTGAAGTCCGCCTGGCGGCTGCGCACCTCGGCCATGCCCACGCACAGCTGGGTGGGTCGCAGTGCGGCGACCGGCACTTCCAGCAGGGCCTCGTTGCGCGGGGGCGGCGGCAGTTGCTGGTAGGGGGGGAGGCGTAGGGCCATGGCTCCATCCTCGCCCGTTCTGCCCGGACGCATAGGGTCGGAGTCTGCGCCGTTACCCATGCGTTCCCAAGCTCCTGCTGCTCCCCTGGTTGGTTCCCACGGGCCCATCGGTGTGTTGGTGTGCGGCCATGGCAGCCGCAACCGTCTGGCGGTGGAGGAATTCGCCCACCTCGCCCAGGCCCTGCGCCAGCGGCTGGACCCGCTGCCGGTGGAGCACGGCTACCTGGAGTTTGCCCGGCCGATCCTGCGCGATGGCCTGGAGGCCCTGCGCCAACGGGGGGTGCGCCACATCCTGGCCATTCCGGCCATGTTGTTTGCCGCCGGCCACGCCAAGAACGACATTCCCTCCGTGCTCAACACCTATGCGGCCGAGACCGGTCTGCGGGTGGACTACGGCCGGGAGCTGGGCGTGGATCTCAAGATGATCCAGGCGGCCGGGGCCCGGATCCGGGAGGCGGTGGAGCTGGCCGACCGCCAGGAGCCGGTGCCCCTGCACGACACCCTGCTGGTGGTGGTGGGCCGCGGCTCCTCCGATCCCGATGCCAATTCCAACGTGGCCAAGGTCACGAGGATGTTGGTGGAGGGCATGGGGTTCGGCTGGGGGGAAACGGTGTACTCCGGCGTCACCTTCCCCCTGGTGGAGCCCGGGCTGCGCCATGCGGTGCGGCTTGGTTACCGCCGCATCCTTGTGTTCCCCTATTTCCTGTTCTCCGGCGTGCTGGTGAGCCGCATCCGCCAGCACACCGAGCTGGTGGCCGCCGACCACCCCGAGCTGGAGTTTCTACCGGTGGGCTACCTCGGCGACCATCCCCAGGTGCTCGACACCTTTGCCGAGCGGGTGGCCGAGGTGGTGCGGGGCGACACCCAGATGAACTGCTCGCTCTGCAAGTACCGGGCCCAGGTGCTGGGCTTTGAGACCGAGGTGGGGGCCCCCCAGCACAGCCACCACCACCATGTGGAGGGGCTCACCGAGAGCTGCACCCTGTGTGAGCGGGAATGCACCGGTGCCTGCCAGCCCGATGGCATCCCGATCCCCCTGGAGGCTGGTGGGCACCACCAGCACCATCACCATCCGCCCTATCCCCAGGCGGACCATCCCCTGGGGCCCCGCAGCATGCGCCGTTGACCGGCCTGCTCACCCGTCTCGCCCGCGGATTGATCCGCCGGATTGGGCACTGATAAGCCCTGCTGATCCTTTCTGGATTTCCCCGGCGGCGGCGTTTTTTCCCCGGTGCCGGGCGTCGTTTTCCCCAGGCTGGTGGGCCAGGCGTCAGCGGCCCTGGCTTGCCTGGGGAAAGTGCGCATCCTGCCATCGGTGGCTTGACAGCGGGCCAGCCAGCCCGGCCTAGCGCTGGGGGGCGAGGACCATGCCCTATCCCCCCAGTGGGCACGGTGATTCTCATCCTGTTGTGGCGTGATTGCGACTTGCGGACGGGGCTTTGACGCCGGCCCCCCGGCTGTGGCGTAGTGGGGGGCCACCCGTGGACCGTTCGCCTGATGCCCTCCGATTCCGTCGATGCCGCCGGCCCCGCCATCAGCCTCGAGGCCGAGGTGCCGGAGGTGCTGTTCGACGGCATGCGCCTGTTCATCGAGACCCACCCCCAGTGGGATCAATACCGCCTGATCACCTCGGCCCTGGCCAGCTTTCTGTTTCAGCACGGCAGCAAGGACGCCTGCGTGACGCAGCACTACCTCAACGGCCTGTTTCTGCGCTGAGCGGCATAAAAAAAAGCGGGGGAGCCATCCCCCGCCCGTGTTCTCCCTTGCCCGACCCGGTTAAAGGTCGCCTCGCAATTGTGCAGACCCCTTGCCTGGGGAGCTGTGGCAAGCGACACCAGATCGCTGCTGGCGTCAGAGACCGCTGACCGCATCCCCCTCCAGCCGTTCCCCCTCCCCCCGCTTCAGCCGGGCTGCCGCCGCCGCGCAGGCCCGCCAGGTGATCGCCATCTGGGTGAGGGTGGGGCTCTGCCAGCCGGCGCTGGGCCAGCAGGCCCCGTCCACCACCAGCAGGTTGGGGGCCCGCCAGCACTGGTTCCAGGCGTTCAGCACCCCCTCGCTCTCCCGGCCCGCCATCGCCGCCCCCCCCAGCTCATGGATGTAGTAGCCGGGGGGTGGGGCCTCGGCGCGCACCGCCCAGCTCTGGCGCACCCAGGGCTCCAGCAGCGGCAGCA
>JAGYNF010000064.1 GCA_018400215.1 Cyanobium sp. M55B138
TTGAGGTTGGTGAGGGTGGGTTGGATCTGGTCAACGGAGGCGTCCAGGTTGGTGAACAGGCTCTTGCCATCCTTCACCAGGCCCCGCCCTTCCGCCAGGAAGGCCGTGGCCTCCTTGGCGGTTTGATCGATGCTGGTGGTCAGGCCGGCCACCTTCTCCACCAGCTGGTCCTGCTCCACCTGGGCGAGCATCTGGTACATCAGCGTGGTGAGGCTGCTGAGGCTGGCCCCCTCGCTGCCGCGAATGCTCGCCCCATCACAGAGCATGCGCTGGCGGTCGCAGTCCTTGGCCCGGGGGCTGGGGGCATCGGCCGGCAGGGGGGGGCCGGAACTGAGCAGGGCCACCTGGGATTCGCCGCCCAGCAGGGACAGTTGGCCGATCTCCGCCACCGTGGGCTGGGCCAGCCGCAGGTTGGCGTTGGTGATCTCCAGCTGGGCCACCACAGCCTCCTGGGTGATCTGCATGGTGCGCACCGTGCCCACGATCACGCCGCGATACACCACCGGCGAACGCACGGCAAGGCCATCGGCCTGGGTGAAACGGGCTTCCACGGTCCAGTGCTGGCGCGAGATGGATAGGCCGCGCAGCCAAAAGCTGAGGCCCACCGCGCTGGCGATGGCGGCAAGCAGGGAAAAGCCAACAAGGGCTTCGCGAACGGATCGCCGCATCCGTTACACCTCTGCCGGTTGCATGGGGCCCTGCAGACTACCGCTACGGAACTGCACCACATAGGGGTTGTCCGTCTCTCGATACGCGGCCAGATCGCCCTGCCACAGAAACTGCCCCCCGTAGATCAGCACCATCCGCTGGCCGGTGCGCTCGATCGTGCTGTGCACGTGGCTCACCACCACCGAGCTGGCCTCGGCCATGGTGGTGGTGCGCACGATCAGATCTTCGATCCGGGTGCAGGCCACCGGGTCCAGGCCGGCGGTCGGCTCGTCGAACAGCAACAGGGGCACGCGGTCGTGCGGTTGGCCGGGGTCCTGGATCAGGGCCCGGGCAAAGCTCACGCGCTTCTGCATGCCACCGCTCAGCTCCCCGGGCAGTTGCTTCTCAATGCCGCCCAACCCCACGGCGTCCAGGGCCTGGCTCACCCGCTCGCGGATCTCCCGCTCCCCCAGTTTGCTGAAGCGGTAGAGCAGGAATCCCACGTTTTCGCCCACGGTGAGGGAGCCCAGCAGGGCGGGGTTCTGGAACACCAGGCGCACGTCGGGGGGGTGTTCCTGGTCGAGCCGCAGGTAGGTCTGGGGTTCGCCGTGCAGCAGCAGTTCCCCGCTGCTGGGTAATTGCAGCCCCGCCAGCAGCCGCAGGATGGACGACTTGCCCGCACCGGAGGGCCCCACCACCACCAGGCGTTCACCGGGCTGCAGGCTCAGGTTGAGCTGTTCCAGCACCCGGTTCTGGCCGAACTGCAGGCTGAGATCGCGCAGCTCCATCACCGGGGGCACCGTCCCGGTCGCCGCGGCGCTGCTGGGATTTGTGGCGGAACTGAGCTGGGCCAGGACACCACAGCAAGAGGGTCCCATCTTGCCCGCTTTTGGGCCGGGCCGCCGGTGGTTCCCCACCGGCCTGCCTACAGTCGTTGTCATTCCTGGTTGGGCGTCCCCGCCGTTGTCAGTGCCAGCCTCGCCTTCTCCGCAGCGGCGGTCGCGTCGGCTGAGCTCCCGCCCCGGTTGGATCGGCCGCGGCGACCTGCGCCAGAAGGATTGGATGAGTCGCTCGCGGCGGGCCGTGCGCTGGCTGCAGCCGGGTTTGGTGGTGAAGCGCTGGGTGCTCACCTCCGGCCTGGGCCTGCTGATTGCCCTGCTCGGCGCGGCGGTGTGGGCCGACCTGCAGCCGATTTACTGGGGCCTGGCCGGCATCCAATGGCTGCTGAAAAACCTCACCACCGTGCTGCCGCGCGAGGTCACCGGACCGCTGGTGCTGGCCATTGGCGGTCTGCTGATCTGGCTGGGCCAGAGCCGCAGTTTCGGCACCATCCAGCAGGCCCTCGCCCCCGATAAGGACACCCTGTTGGTGGATGCCCTGGCGGCCCAGGGCCGGCTCAACCGCGGCCCCAGCATCGTGGCGATCGGTGGCGGCACCGGTCTCGCCACCCTGCTCAGCGGCCTCAAGCGCCACAGCTCCAACCTCACCGCCATCGTGACCGTGGCGGACGACGGCGGCAGCAGTGGCGTGCTGCGGCGCGAACTGGGGGTGCAGCCCCCCGGGGACATCCGCAATTGCCTGGCGGCCCTCGCCCGGGAGGAGCCCCTGCTCACCCGCCTGTTCCAATACCGCTTTCAGGCTGGCGTTGGCCTGGAGGGCCACAGCTTTGGCAACCTGTTCCTCACCGCCCTCACCGCCATCACCGGCAGCCTGGAGGCCGCCATCACCGCCAGTGGCCGGGTGCTGGCGGTGCAGGGTCAGGTGGTGCCGGCCACCAATGCGGACGTGCGGCTCTGGGCTGAGCTGGAGAACGGTGAACGCATCGAGGGGGAGTCGCGCATTGGCCATGCCCCCAGTCCGATCGTGCGGCTGGGCTGTACGCCGGAGCGGCCCCCGGCCCTGCCGCGGGCCATTGAGGCGATCGCCCATGCCGACCTGATCGTGCTCGGACCCGGCAGCCTCTACACCTCCCTGCTGCCCAATCTGTTGGTGCCCGAGCTGGTAGAGGCCATCGCCCGCAGCAAGGCCCCGCGGCTCTACATCTGCAACCTGATGACCCAACCCGGCGAGACCGACGGGCTGAATGTGGAGGGGCATCTGCGGGCGATCGAGGCCCAGTTGGCCAGCATTGGCGTCGATCAGCGCCTGTTTACGGCCGTGCTGGCCCAGGACGACATGCCCACCTCATCGCTGCTGGAGCACTACCGCCAGCAGGGCGCCGCCCCCGTGATCTGCGACAGCCGCCGGCTGCGACGCCAGGGCTACGCGGTGATGCAGGCCCCGCTGCAGGGGGGGCGGCCCACCGCCACCCTGCGCCATGACCCCCGCAGCCTGGCCCTGGCGGTGATGCGCTTCTACCGCCAGCAGCTGCGGTCTTAGTAGGCGTCCTGCATCTCGTAGAAATCGGGCTGCACATAGTCCTTGCGCAGGGGCCAACCCTTCCAGTCCTCCGGCATCAACAGGCGCTTCGGGTGGGGATGGCCCTCGAAGTGGATGCCGTACATGTCGAAGGTTTCGCGCTCCTGCCAGTCGGCACCCCGGAACAGGCCGTAGAGGCTGGGAATGGTGAGGTCCCCGTCGCGGGCGAGGAACACCTTGAGCCGCACCTCCTCGGGCCGCACCTCGGCGGGGAGCCGGTCCAGCTCGGCACTGGCGTCGGCGAGGGTGCCCAGTTTCACCAGGTGGTAGAAGCTCACGAGCCTGCCGCCGGGGCCCTCGTCGTAGCCGCCCTGGCACTGGAGGTAATCGAAGCCATGGGCCTTGAGGGCGGTGACCAGCAGGGGCAGGAAGGCGGGCTCGGTGCCGATCACCTCCACCCCGAGATGGTCCGGCGGCAGCAGGTCGTGGTCAAAGCCCTGGCCTGTGAGCCACTGGCTCACAGGACCGGCGGCCAGGGCGGCGATCGCCTCGCCGTTGGCTTGGGGAGTGTCCTCGGGCATGGGGGGCTCTGGAGAGGGATCAGGCGCCGGTGCCGGCGTTGGAGGGGATGCTGGGCTCGGGTTGGGCCTCGCCCACCAGGCTGCCGAGCGGCTGGCCGGCGGCGGCGGCCAGGGCCGCCTTTTGGCTTTCGGCCCGCAGGTAGCGGCCGTCCACAATCGGGGCCACCGCCACCATCTGGTGGGGAATCGTGCAGTAGCGATGGGTGGGTTGCAGGTTGCCCCGCTCGGCCAGGGCCTCGTTGCCCACCTTTTTGCGCAGCTTGATCACCGCATCAAAAATCGCCTCGGGCCGCGGCGGGCAGCCGGGCATGTAGAGATCCACGGGGATCAGCTTGTCCACCCCGCGCACCGCCGTGGTGGAGTCGGCGCTGAACATGCCGCCGGTGATGGTGCAGGCCCCCATGGCGATCACGTATTTGGGTTCGGGCATCTGCTCGTAGAGCCGCACCAGGGCGGGCGCCATCTTCATGGTCACCGTGCCGGCGACGATCAGCAGGTCGGCCTGGCGCGGGCTGGAGCGGGGCACCAGGCCGAAGCGGTCGAAGTCGAAGCGGGAGCCCAGCAGGGCAGCAAATTCGATGAAACAGCAGGCGGTGCCATACAGCAGCGGCCAGAGGCTGCTGAGGCGGGCCCAGTTGTGAATGTCATCGAGGGTGGTGAGGATCACATTCTCGGAGAGGTCCGAGGTGACCTGGGGGGCACCCACCGGGCCGCAGCTGGCGGCGCGCACATCCCGGAGAGCGTCGATGGACGGGGTGGCGGGAGTCATCGGTTCGGCACAGCGCGGGGGGGAGGAGGGGGGAGAGAGATCAGCTCCACTCGAGGGCGCCCTTGCGCCAGGCGTAGGCCAGGGCCACCACCAGGATGGCAATGAACACCAGGGCTTCGATGAAGGCGAGCAGGCCCAGGCGGTGGAAGGCCACGGCCCAGGGGTAGAGGAACACGGTCTCCACGTCGAAGATCACGAAGACCAGGGCAAACATGTAGTAGCGGATATTGAACTGAATCCAGGCGCCGCCGATCGGCTCCATGCCGGATTCATAGGTGAGTTCCCGCTCACCCCGCCGGCTCTTGGGCGAGAGCAGCTTGTTGGCCACCAGGGCCAGCACCGGCACCGCCGCGGAGAGCAGCAGGAAGCCGACGAAGGCGTCGTAGCCGGAGAGCACGAACATGGGCCAACCCAAGCTGGGACCCAGTCTGGCATCCACCACCTGCCGTGGGGTGTCCAGTGCTGGATACAGTTCAAGCGCCGTATGCGGTTCAGGGATGAGCAGCGAGACCCCCCGTGCCGAGTCCCAGCCCCCAGAGCCCCCGGCCGGCGCAGATCAGCCGCTGGAGGGCCCAGCCCCCGAGGCGCCAGCTGGGGAGGCGCCTGAGCCAGACCTGGCGGCGAACCGGTTCGAGTGCCGCAGCTGTGGGTTTGTCTACGACCCGGAGGAGGGGGTGAAGAAGGTGGGCATCCCGCCGGGCACCCCTTTCCTCGAACTCGATCCCGCCAGTTTCCGCTGTCCGGTGTGCCGCAGCAGGATGGGGGCGTTCATGGATATTGGTCCCCGCGACAAGCCCAGCGGCTTTGAGGAGAACCTCAATTTCGGGCTCGGTGTGAACCGGCTTACCCCCGGGCAGAAGAATGTGCTGATTTTCGGAGGCTTTGCCCTGGCCTTCGCCTTCTTCCTCTCCCTCTACTCCCTGCGCTGACGATGTCCGCCCCGTTTGCCCCCGCGCGCTTCAGCCACCTGCGGCGGTTGCTCTCCCCCCTGCTCACTCTGGTGCTGGTGATTGGCCTGGGCTTCGGCCTGGGTGGCTGCGTCACCACTGGTCTGGCCAAGTCCGGCGCCAGCCCCTGGCAGGCCGTGCCCCTCGCCACCAATGCCAACCCCCTGGCCGTGGCCTTCACCGATGCCCGCCATGGCTTCCTGGTGGGCAGCAACCGGCTGATCCTCGAAACCAACGATGGCGGTGCCAGCTGGGAGGAGCGGGCCCTCGACCTGCCCGAGGAGGAGAACTTCCGCCTGATCAGCATTGATTTCGATGGCCAGGAGGGCTGGATTGCCGGCCAGCCAGGCCTGCTGCTGCATAGCACCGACGGCGGCCAGAACTGGAGCCGCCTGTTCCTCGATACCAAGCTGCCGGGCGAGCCCTACCTGATCACGGCCCTGGGCCGCTCCAGGGCGGAATTGGCCACCAACGTGGGCGCTATCTACGAGACCGGCGATGCCGGCAACAACTGGCAGGCCAAGGTTGAAGATGCCGCCGGGGCGGCCAGGGAGCTGCGCCGCAGTGCCGATGGTCGCTACGTGAGCGTGAGCGGCCTCGGCAACTTCTTCTCCACCTGGGATCCGGGCCAGGACACCTGGCAGCTGCACCAGCGGGTGAGCAGCCAGCGCCTGCAGACCATGGGCTTCCAGCCCGACGGCAGCCTCTGGATGCTGGCGCGGGGCGCCCAGCTGCGCTTCAACGCCGATCCGGCCGACCCCGAGCAGTGGGGCAAGGCGATCATTCCGATCACCAATGGCTACGGCTACCTCGACATGGCCTGGGATCCCGAGGGCGGCATCTGGACCGGCGGCGGCAGCGGCACCCTGCTCATCAGCGTCGATGGCGGCCAAACCTGGCAGAAGGATCCGGTGGGCGCCCAACAGCCCTCCAACTTCACCCGGATTGTCTTCACCGACGACGGCAAGGGGTTTGTGCTGGGCGAACGGGGCTCCCTGCTGCGCTGGGTCGGCTGACCCACCAACTTCTGTAACCAAGCCCCGCGGCCGCTCCCATCTGCTCTGGGGCGACCCTTAAGATCGCTGGGCTGAATGCTTGTCGCTATGGCTGCCGGCTCCACCGGGGAACGCCCGTTCTTCGAAATCATCACCAGCATTCGTTACTGGGTGATCCATGCGGTCACCCTGCCATCGATCTTTTTGGCTGGTTTTCTGTTTGTGTCCACCGGCCTCGCCTACGACGCCTTCGGCACGCCCCGCCCGGATGCCTACTTCCAGGCCCAGGAAGCAAAGGCTCCCGTCGTGAGCCAGCGCTACGAGGGCAAGAGCCAACTCGATCTGCGCTTGAAATAAGCCATGACCCAGTCTCCCGTTTCCACCACCCCGCGCAACTACCCGATCTTCACGGTGCGCTGGTTGTCGGTGCATGCCCTCGGCGTTCCCACGGTCTTTTTCCTGGGCGCGCTGGCTGCCATGCAGTTCGTTCGCCGTTGAGCCGGTTTTCCTCCACCAGCCATGCAACGCAATCCCAACCCCAACAACCTGCCGGTTGAGCTGAACCGCACCAGCCTGTTTCTCGGGTTGCTGTTCGTGTTCACGATCGGCATTTTGTTTTCCAGCTACTTCTTCAACTGATTCCTCTTCACGTCACCCGGAGAGCACCCGATGAGCGGTAAGAAATCCAACCTGCCTGACGGTCGTATCCCCGACCGCCTACCCGATGGTCGTCCGGCTGTGGCCTGGCGCTCCCGCTGGACGGAGGGGGTGTTGCCCCTCTGGCTGGTGGCCACCGCCGGCGGCATGGCTGTGATCTTTGTGGTGGGGCTGTTCTTCTACGGCTCCTATGTGGGCGTCGGTTCGGCCTGAGGCGCAGTGGTTGTGTTGAGGGTGCCCCGAATGTGGCCGCTGGCTGCATTCGGGGTTTTGCTTTGATCGTGCCGTTCCGTTGCGCGGCATGGGCGCCGTGAAGAAGCGCACCCTGCTCGACAACGCCTGGCTGGCCTGGTGGGCTGGCGCCCTGTTGAACGCCTATGGCCAGCTGGTGCTGATCACCTCCACGGTGCGCATCCGCCTGGATCCCGCCACGGCCCAATTGCTGCAGGAGCCACCCCAACCGGTGATCTTTGCCCTGTGGCATTGCCACGTGTTCTTCATGCCGATCTTGCGCCGCCAGGCCCGGCGGCCGGTGGCGGTGCTGCTCAGCGCCCACCGGGATGCCCAGATTGTGGGGGTGGCGGCCCGGATGCGGGGTGTGCAGCTCGTGGCCGGCTCCTCCACCCGCGGCGGGGTGCGGGCCTATCTGCAGCTGTTGCAGTTGCTCCGCCAGGGGTGCAATGTCTGCATCACCCCAGATGGCCCCAGGGGACCGGCTCGGCAGGTGAAGCCCGGCATCGTGCACCTGGCCCAGCAATCGGGCTGCGCCATGGTGCCGATGGGGCTGGCCATGAGTCGCCAGCGGCGCCTACGTTCCTGGGATCGTTCGCTGCTGCCCCTGCCCTTTGGCCGCGTGGTGGTCACCTTGGGGCCACCCATCCCCGTGGCGGCGGATGCCAGGGCCGCCGCCCAGGCTGCTGACCAGCTCGGCCAGGCCCTCGACCACAGCAGTGCCTGGGCGGCGCGCCTGCTGGTAACCCCTGGGGCTTGAGTGGATGCGGCAGCCACCGGGCTCGGTTTTGTTGTGGAGCTACAGGCTGGTGCTCAGCCTGCTCACCCCCCTGCTGCTGCTTTTGCTGCTGTGGCGCACCTGGCGGGGGCGGGAAGATCCCCGTCGCCTGGGGGAGCGGCTGGGCTGGCCGAGCCGTCGCCGCCCACCCGGCCGCCTGGTGTGGCTGCATGCGGCCAGCGTGGGGGAGCTGGGCAGCCTCACCCCCCTGTTGCAGGCCCTGGCGGAGGCGGTTGGGCGGCAGGGGCAGGCCATGCCGGCCGTGCTGGTGACCAGCGTGACCCGCACCGCCGCCGATCTGGCTGCCCAGCTGCTGCCCGCCGGTGTGATCCATCAATACGTGCCGATCGACCACTGGCTGGCCTTTGCCCTGTTCCGTTACCACTGGCGGCCGGATCTGGGCCTGCTGGCGGAGGCGGAACTCTGGCCCGAGTTGATCCACGCCATGCCAGGGCCGCTGTTGATCAATGCCCGTGTCAGCGCCCGCTCCTACCGGCGCCACCGCCGCCTGGCCTGGTTTGCGGGCTGGCTCTATGGCCGCTGCAGTGGCTGTTTTGCCCAGTCGGCTGAGGATGGCGAGCGTCTGCACCGGCTGGGGGCGCCTTTTTTTCTGTA
>JAGYNF010000065.1 GCA_018400215.1 Cyanobium sp. M55B138
GGAGCCGATTTCGCTGAACCCTCCGTTCCTGCCATGCCGAGTGAAGGGCCAGTCACCGCGCCCAGTGCCTCCTCGCCTTCCCAGCCGGCCGTGGCCAAGCCGCCCCTGCGCTTTGACCAATCCCTCGATGCCCTGGTGGATCAGGGCATCGTGACGCCGGCCGAACGGCAGCGGATCCGCACCGGTGCCACGGCTACGCCCCAGCACTCCCCGGCCCATCAACAGGCCTGCCGCAGTGGGGCCCTCTCCGCGCAGGAATGCAGCAGCGGCCTGGTGGTGCGCTGGCGGGGCCGCGGGCCGGAGCACAGCGGCGGCGATGTGCTCGATTCCGGCCCAGCCGCCTGGGCCCGTGCCGGATTGCCCGGCTTTGGCACCGGAGCCCTCAGCACGCCCCTCACGGTGCCGGTTTCGGCCCTGTTGGCGGGGCCAGGGGGCAGTTTCAGCCTCACCAGTGTGTTTGCCGTCACGCCCCGGCCGGCGCCGGTGCTGGGCAACGGCAACCGCCATCTGCTGTTTCCCCTGGTCGGCGCGGCGGTCGCCACCAGTGGCTTTGGGTACCGCCTCCACCCCGTGCTGGGCGGCTGGTTGATGCACAGTGGCAAGGATCTGGCGGCCCCGGAGGGCACACCCGTGGTGGCGGCCCTCGGGGGCCGGGTGGTGAGCAGTGGCCTGGCGGGGGGCTACGGCCTGGCGATTGAGATCGACCACGACAACCCCCGCCGCCGCACCCTCTATGGCCACCTCAGTGAGCTTTACGTGAGGGATGGCGATCGGGTGCGCCAGGGGGAGGTGATCGGCCGGGTGGGTAGCACCGGTCTGAGCACCGGCCCCCACCTGCACTTTGAGCTGCGCCTGCCCGCCGATGGCGGCTGGGTGGCCGTGGATCCCGGCGACCTGGATCCAGGTGCCGCCGGCGTGGGCAGCGATGCGATTGCCCTGTTGATGGGTCAGCTGTTGCAGCGGCTGGAGCGTCCCGCCTTCAAGGCGGCGAATCAGGGCTGAACCCGGGGCTGGCGCCCTGGATGCATGGTGCTACCTGGTCGTACCATTGGAGCCTTTGCTGGCGCTCGTTTGTCATGACAATCAAGAGCTCGATCTCCCTGCGCGACGACCAGCACGCCTTTGCCAAGACTCTTGTGGCGAGCGGGCGTTTCCCCTCGCTCAGTGCAGTGGTGCAACAGGGTCTGGATATCTTGCGACAGCAAGATGCCGATGCTCAGGCTGATCGCGATGCTCTCAGGCTTCTGCTGCTGGAGCGCGCCCAGGGTCGGTTCGTCTCTGCCCACGAGCTGAGGGCCCAGCTGGCTGCCAAACGGCCGTGACGCAAGCCCCTTGGTCGGTGGTGTTTGCTGCGGATGCCGTTGAGGATTTGGCGCTGATCGAGGCCCATCTCATCCGTGCTTATCAGGCTTTTGGAGAACAGCCAGTTGAGGCAGCCCAGCGTGCTCAAGCCCGCGTTGAAGCGATCATCACCGCAGCGGAGCGGCTGGCCCTGGCCCCCTTGCGTGGCGAAGCCCATGACGACCTGCTCCCCGGCCTGCGTCACCTCACCCTGAACAGCGCCGTCTATTGGTTCCGACCGCGACCTTCCAGTCGCGACATTCAGGTGTTGGCGGTGTTCTTTGGCGGAGAGGATCACCAGCGCCACATGCTGGTGCGGCTGCTGTAGTGGAGAACGGTGTTGTCCTTCTGGTCCTTGCGTCCTGGTGCCCAGGGCTGATGCAAAGCCTGAGCCGCAGCTGCGCTCAGCCCTGCGATCTCGGCCCCGGGTCGCTCACCCGGCCGTCGCGGAAGTGCACCACCTGGTCGGCCCGGGCCGCCACGTCGTCTTCGTGGGTCACCAGCACCACGGTGATGCCGCTGCGGTGCAGCTCATCAAAAATTTCCAGCACCTCTTCGGTGGTGTGGGAGTCGAGGGCGCCGGTGGGCTCGTCGGCCAGCAGCATGGCGGGGTGGTTGATGATCGCCCGGGCGATCGCCACCCGCTGCTGCTGGCCACCGGAGAGCTGGTTGGGTTTGTTGTACAGCCGTTGGCCGAGCCCCACCCGCTCCAGGGCCTGCTGGGCCCGCTGGCGCCGCTCAGCTGCCGGCACGCTGGCATACACCATGGGGAGCATCACGTTTTCCATGGCGCTCAGCTGGGGCAGCAGGTGAAATTGCTGGAACACAAAGCCGAGCTGGTGGTTGCGCAGGTCGGCGAGGGCGTCGTCATCCAGGGTTTCCACCGGCACGCCATTGAGCCGATAACTGCCGCCACTGGGTCGATCCAGGCAGCCCAGGATGTTCATGGCGGTGCTCTTGCCGGAGCCGGAGGCCCCCATCACCGCCAGGTAATCGCCGCGGTTCACCACCAGGTTGAGGCCATCGAGGGCCCGCACCTCGGCATCCCCGCTGCCATACACCTTCTCCACCCC
The DNA here is from genome assembly GCA_018400215.1 of Cyanobium sp. M55B138. Lineage (GTDB taxonomy): Bacteria > Cyanobacteriota > Cyanobacteriia > PCC-6307 > Cyanobiaceae > NIES-981. The sequence continues at coordinate 2,415 of JAGYNF010000065.1, forward strand.
CATCAACTCAGCCACCGGCATGGGCTGGCTGGCCTGGCGGGCTTCCATCAACCCAGTGCTGCCTGAAGCATGGGCGTGCCGGCCACGGCCTCGCTGGCCCAGGTGAACAGGGGGCTTGACAGGATGCCCCCCACGGCGGTCACGATCACGCAGCTCACCAGGGCCGTGCGCAGGGCGGGCAGGCCCCGCACCGACCAATTGATCACCGGATAGGCCTTCACCACATCAGAGGCCTCCTGGGGCTCCTTCACCACCATCATCTTGATCACCGAGATGTAGTAGTAGATCGACACCACCGAGGTGAGCAGGCCCACCACCACCAGCAGATATTGGCCGTCGGCCCAGCCGGCGAAGAACAGATAGATCTTGGCGAAGAAGCCCAGCATCGGTGGGATGCCGCCCAGGGAGAGCAGGCAGATGCTCAGGCCCAGGGTGATCAGGGGGTCCTTCTGGTAGAGCCCGGCGTAATCACTGATGCGATCGCTGCCGGTGCGCAACGAGAACAGAATGATGCAGGCGAAGGCCCCCAGGTTCATGAACAGGTAGGCCGCCATGTACAGCACCATGGCGGCGAAGCCGTCCTCGGTGCCGCACACCAGGCCGATCATCACGAAGCCGGCCTGGCCGATGGAGCTGTAGGCCAGCATCCGCTTCATCGAGGTCTGGGCCAGGGCCACCACATTGCCCAGCACCATGCTCAACACCGCCAGCACGGTGAACAGCAGTTTCCACTGGGTGTCAAAACTGCCGAAGCAGCCCACCAGGATGCGCAGGGCCAGGGCAAAGCCGGCGGCCTTGGAGCCCACCGAGAGGAAGGCCACCACCGGTGTGGGTGAGCCCTCGTAGACGTCGGGGGTCCACTGGTGAAAGGGCACGGCGGCGATCTTGAAGGCCACCGTGGCCAGCACGAACACCAGGGCCAGGGCGGCGATTGGGCTGGCGCTGGTCTGCAGGGCAATGCCCACGGCCTCCAGGCTGGTGGAGCCGCCGGTGAGGCCGTAGAGCAGGGAGGCGCCGTAGAGGAACACGGCCGCCGCCGCTGAGCCCACCAACAGATATTTGAGCGCCGCCTCGGAGCTGCGGGCGTCGCGCTTCATGTAGCCGGCCAGCAGGTAGCTGGCCACCGAGAGGGTCTCCAGCGCCACGAAGATGGTCACCAGGTCGGTGGAGCCGCACAGCACCATGGCGCCCAGGGTGGCGGCCAGCAGGATGGCGGCGTATTCCCCCACCGGCGTGCCGCTGCGCTCCACGTAGCGCCAGCTGAGCATCAGGGTCACCAAGGTGGAGGCCGCCACCACCGCCCGGAAGGCGATGGCCAGGTTGTCGGCCAGGAAACTGCCCAGGAAGGCGGGCTGCAGGTCGGGGTTGTTCCACTGCAGGGCCAGCAGCACCAGGGCACCGCCCAGGCCGGCGTAGCTCAGGGGTGGCACCCAGCGGCTGGCGGCCTGCTCACCGGTGAGGTCCACCAGCAGGCAGGCCAGCAGGGCCACCAGCACCGCCCCCTCCGGCGCGATGGCCATCGCGTTGAGCTGGCTGGCGAGGCTGGCAACGCCGGCGCCGCTGCCGATGGCGTCGACCGCGGGGTTCACCGCGGTGAGCAGGGCGCCGGGCAGAAACATCACAGCGGCACTCAAGCCAGGGTTCGTTGCGGGTGACTTTAGCCGTGCCGTTTGCGCCCCCCTGGACAGGTGGTGCGATAAAGAGGGAAGCGGTCGTCCACCTGCCTGTGGGTCACACCCTGGTCATTGTCGAGAGCCCCACGAAGGCTCGCACCATCCGTGGATTCCTCCCCAAGGACTTCCGCGTGGAGGCCTCCATGGGCCACGTGCGCGATCTGCCCAACAACGCCAGCGAGATCCCCGCGGCCCACAAGGGCGAGAAGTGGGCCAACCTCGGCGTCAATACCACCAATGCCTTTGAGCCCCTCTACGTGGTGCCGAAGGACAAGAAAAAGGTGGTGAAGGAGCTCAAGGACGCCCTCAAGGGCGCCGACCAGCTACTGCTGGCCACCGACGAAGACCGGGAAGGGGAATCGATCAGCTGGCACCTGTTGCAGCTGCTCAGCCCCAAGGTGCCGGTGAAGCGGATGGTGTTCCACGAGATCACCCAGGAGGCGATCGGCCGGGCCCTGGAGCAGACCCGCGAGCTCGACATGGAGCTGGTGCACGCCCAGGAAACCCGCCGCATCCTCGACCGGCTGGTGGGCTACACCCTCTCGCCCCTGCTGTGGAAGAAGGTGGCGTGGGGGCTGAGCGCCGGCCGCGTGCAGTCGGTGGCGGTGCGCCTGCTGGTGCAGCGCGAGCGGGCCCGCCGGGCCTTCCGCAGCGGCAGTTACTGGGACCTCAAGGCCCGGCTGGAGCAGGGCGGCAGCGGCTTTGAGGCCAAGCTGAGCCAGTTGGGCGGCGTGAAGATCGCCGGCGGCAGCGATTTCGACGAGAGCACCGGCGCCCTCAAGGCCGGCAGCAAGGTGCGGCTGCTGGCCGAGGCCGAGGCGCGCCAGTTGCGCGAGGCGGTGCTGGCCGCCCCCTGGCGGGTGGCGGCGGTGGAGGAGAAGCCCACGGTGCGCAAGCCGGTGGCCCCCTTCACCACCAGCACCCTGCAGCAGGAGGCCAACCGCAAGTTGCGGCTCTCGGCCCGGGAAACCATGCGCACGGCCCAGGGGCTCTACGAGCGTGGCTTCATCACCTACATGCGCACCGATTCGGTGCACCTCAGTGGCCAGGCGATCAGCGCCGCCCGCAGCTGCGTGGAGCAGAAATACGGCCAGGCCTACCTCAGCCCCAGCGTGCGCCAGTTCTCCACCAAGGCCCGCAACGCCCAGGAGGCCCACGAGGCGATCCGCCCGGCCGGTGAGAGTTTCCGCGACCCCGCCGCCACCGGCCTCGATGGCCGCGACCTGGCGCTGTATGAGCTGATCTGGAAGCGCACCGTGGCCTCCCAGATGGCCGACGCCAAACTCACCATGCTGGCGGTGGACCTGGAGGTGGAGGGCGGCGAGCTGGGCACCGCCAGCTTCCGGGCCAGTGGCAAGCGCATCGATTTCGCCGGCTTCTTCCGCGCCTACGTGGAGGGCTCCGACGACCCCGATGCTGCCCTGGAGGGCCAGGAGCTGCTGCTGCCGGCGCTCAAGGCCGGCGACAGCCCAGCCTGCAAGGCGGTCGAGGCCCTCGGCCACCAAACCCAGCCCCCCGCCCGCTACAGCGAGGCGGCCCTGGTGAAGATGCTGGAGAAAGAGGGCATCGGCCGTCCCTCCACCTACGCCTCGATCATCGGCACGATCGTTGACCGGGGCTACGCCACCCTGGCGAACAACGCCCTCACCCCCAGCTTCACGGCCTTTGCCGTCACGGCCCTGCTGGAGGAGCACTTCCCGGATCTGGTGGACACCAGCTTCACGGCCCGGATGGAGAACACCCTCGATGAGATCTCCCACGGCCAGGTGCCGTGGCTGCCCTACCTGGAGAGCTTCTACAAGGGCGAGCAGGGCCTGGAGACCCAGGTGGCCCAGCGGGAGGGCGACATCGATCCGGGCGCCTCGCGCACGGTGGAGCTGGAGGGGCTGCCCTGCGTGGTGCGGATCGGCCGCTTTGGGGCCTACCTGGAGACCAAGCGGGTGGCCGATGACGGCAGCGAGGAGCTGCTCAAGGCCACCCTGCCCCAGGAGATCACCCCGGGCGATCTGGATGCCGAGAAGGCCGAGCTGATTTTGCGCCAGAAGGCCGAGGGGCCCGAATCCCTGGGCGAGGATCCGGAAACGGGCGACCAGGTGTATCTGCTGTTCGGCCAGTACGGCCCCTATGTGCAGCGGGGCCAGGTGAGTGATGAGCAGCCCAAGCCCAAGCGGGCCTCGTTGCCCAAGGGGGTGAAACCCGAGGAGCTCAAGCTCGAGGATGCCCTCGGCCTGCTGCGCCTGCCCCGCCAGCTGGGCGACCATCCCGACGGCGGCCGGATCGAGGCCGGCCTGGGCCGCTTTGGCCCCTATGTGGTGCACCACAAGGGCAAGGGCGAGAAGGACTACCGCTCCCTCAAGGCCGAGGACGACGTGCTGGGGGTGGGCCTGAGCCGCGCCCTGGAGCTGCTGGCCATGCCCAAGAAGGGCCGCGGCGGCCGCACCGCCCTCAAGGACCTCGGCACCCCCGAGGGCGATGACGAGGCCATCCAGCTGTTTGATGGCCCCTACGGGCTGTATGTGAAACAGGGCAAGGTGAACGCCTCCCTGCCGGAGGGCACCACCGCCGACACGATCAGCCTGGAGCAGGCGGTGGAACTGCTGGCCGCCAAGGCCAGCAGTGGCAAGGCCAAGGGCCGCAAACCCACCCCGAAAACCGCTACGGCGAAGACCGCAACGGCGAAGCCGGCAACGGCCAAAAAACCGGCGGCCAAGAAACCGCCCGCCACCACCAAGACAGGGCGCCTGCGGGCCAGCGCCGTGCGGGTGATCAAGGCGGCCGACAGCTGATGGCCCTCCCCACCGCTGTGCGCTCCTGCCTGGTGCTGCTGCTGGCCGGGCCCCTGGTCGCCTGCAGCGGCACCCCCTTCGGCGACCAGCTCGAGGACAGTTTTTCGGAGCCCGCCGCCGGGTCGGCAGAGCCCGCGCCAGCAGCCCCTGAAGCGCCAGAGGCTCCGGAGGCTCCAGCGGTGGATCGGGCCCCGTCGCCTGGCGTCCCCGGCCCGCCCGCCAGCCCCTCTGCCAGCCCCGTTCGCCCCACGCCGGCCGCGGCGGAGCAGGCGCCGGCCCCCTACCGCCTCACCCTGCGTCTTCCGGCCGCCGACCCGGCCGCCCCCGCCGAGGCGGTGACCCAGGCCCTGCGGGCCGCTGGTTTGGCCTTTGAGGTGGAGATGATCGAGCGGGTGCCATCGCCTGGTGCCCCGGCAGAGCCCGCGCCTACGGCCCAGCCCGCGCCCCCGCCCCGCTGATGGCCCCCCCTCCCGCCGCTCCCCGGCACCGCGGTGGCCAGCTCAGCCGCCGCCAGGCCCATCAGCTGATGGACACCGCCTACCTGGCCGCCGCCACCGGCCTGCTCTGGCTGGCCCTCTACTACCTGCCCGTGGGCAGCCCCCTGTTCCGGCTGGCCCTGCCCCTGCCCCTGGCCCTGCTGCAGCTGCGCCATGGCTGGCGCTGCGCCGTGGAGGGGCTGGTGGTGACCAGCTTGCTGCTGGTGGCCTTGATGGGGCCGATCCGCGGCCCCCTGGTGATCTTTCCCTATGGCCTGCTGTCCCTGTGGCTGGGATGGTGTTGGCGGCGGCGCAGCAGTTGGTGGCTCAGCTGGGCCGTGGGCAGCGTGATTGGCACCTTTGGGTTTCTGGTGCGGGTGGCGGTGCTGTCGCTGATGGTGGGGGAAAATCTCTGGGTGGTGATCACCACCGCGGCGGCTGGCCTGCTGGAGCGGCTGGCCGGGGTGGTGGGTCTGGCTGCGGCGGTGGAGATCGGCCAGGTGCAGATGGTGGCCGTGCTGTTGGTGTGGGTGCAGAACCTGATCGTGGTGCTCACCCTGCACGCCGTGGCCTACTGGATTTTCCCCCGGCTCCAGGCCCCCATCAGCGAGCCTCCGGCCGTGTTGCGGGCGCTGGTGGCGATCGATCCGCTTTGAGCGGCGCCCCCTGGCCGCCGTGGTCGCGCAGCCGGGTGCTGCTGCTGCTGGCGGCCACCGAAACGGCCGCGGTGCCGGGCATCTCCGCCGCCGGTGCCAGCCCCGAGGCCCGCCGTGCCACGGCCGCCGCCGACGCCGAGCTGCTGCTGGGTGGTCCGGGCAGTGTGCGGCCCCATGCCCTGCCGCCCCTGCCGGCGGGGGTGAGTCCGGCGCTGATCAGCCATGTGGTGCTGCGCCAGCTGGGTTGGCTGGAGCGGCTGCTGGTGGCCGACCTGGGCTGTGCCGTGGCCCCGGCGGTGCCCCACCTGCGCCCACCGGCCCTGGAGGCCAGCGGGCCAGCCCAGTGCCTTAGCACCGGCCAGGCCCTGGCCCCCCGGCGGGTGGAGGCCCTGCTGCGGCGCGGCCGGATCTGGGGGGAGCGGCTCGATCCGGCCGCACCGCTGCTGCTGGCCGAATCGGTGCCCGGCGGCACCAGCACGGCCCTGGCGGTGTTGCGGGGGCTGG